>JAJXYI010000633.1 GCA_021780625.1 bacterium
CAACCGGTTGGCGCGCTCGAAACAGCGGATCGCGTCGCGGGCCCGCCCCAGGTCCTTGAGCGCCCCGCCGAGGTTGTTCCAGGCGTTCGCGAAGTCCGGTTTGCGCTCCAGGAGCCGCTCGAGCACCGACGCCGACTCGTCCAGACGACCCAGGCTCGCGAGCACGGTGCCGAGGTTGTTCTCCGCCTCCGGAAACTCCGGCTGCAGCTCCAACGCGCGCCCATAGGCGATCGTCGCCTCGACGAGCCGCCCTTGGTGCCGGAGGACGATGCCCAGGTTGAAGTGGACGACGGCCTGGCCGGAGTCCAGTTCGAGCACGGCCCGGTACATATCCTCCGCCTCCGCCAGCCGGCCCGACATCTGACTCCGCAGCGCCTGCTCAAAGAGTTGCTCCACCGTCGGCACTCCTCCGGGCTGACCGCTCGCCCCGCATTCAGCAAGGCATTTTCGGCTGCCAAAGGGCCAACGCCCTACGAAACAGCCGATTTTATACCGCTAAATCATAGCCACTTCCAAACTGGGAGGTTGAATACCATCGCTATTCGCATACGGTATGGACCGTTCCAGCAGTTCCCAACAAAACCTCACGCACACACCACCATGAAGCTCAAAGCCACCCTCGCCCTCGCCTTCCTCGCCTTCGCAGGCCTCGCCTACGCCGGCTCCTCGAAGGACATGAGCACCTGCAATAAAGACGGAGGCAAGAATGCCTGCCATTGCCAAGACGGCGGATCCTGCAGCTGCAAGAAGGACGGCAAGACCTGTCAGTGCAAGAAGCCCGAGAAGGCCGAGTCGAAGAAGTAAGATTCCCGCCGGAAACCAATTCAAGGTGGCCCGCCTGCGACCCAGGCGGGCTCTTTTTTTCTAAACTCGCCTGGCGTCCTCGCCCGAAAGCGCATCCCGGACCGCCGCGGCAAGGATCGACAGCGCCAGCGGCTTGTTGATCAACAGCCTGATCCCTGCATCCCTGAGGTCCTGCGTGGTCCAGGCTCCTGCGTAGCCGCTCATCAGCAGCACGGGGATTTCCGGATGCCGGCCCGTGACCCGCCGCGCCACGTCGACACCCGTCAGGAGGGGCATCGTGAAATCCGTGAGCACGAGGTCGAACGGCGGAGGATCCTCGACAAACGCCTCCAACGCCGCGGCCGGATTGGTGTAGGTGGTGACCTGATACCCGAGCCTCACGAGGAAACGCTGGGCGAGTTCGCAGATGGGCTCCTCGTCGTCGATCACAAGGATCCGCTGGCCCGTTCCACGGGGCATCGCGTCGATCGAGGGGGCGCGGCGATCCACCGCGCCGTCGCGCAGCGGAAGCTGGATCCGGAACTCCGTCCCTTCACCCGGCTTGCTGTCCACCGCGATCGTTCCCTCGTGCGCCTGGACGATGCCGTGCACGACGGACAGCCCAAGGCCCGTCCCTTCACCCGGCTCCTTCGTCGTGAAGAATGGCTCGAAAATCCGTTTTAGAACCTGCTCATCCATGCCGCACCCGTCGTCCTTCACGGAGAGCATCGCCTTGGGCTTCCCTCCGTCCGCCGACACGATGCCGCTCCCTGCCGGCGGTGGCGCCACGACGTCCAGTGCCACCCGCAGGCGTCCGGGCCTCCTGCCGATCGCGTGGGCCGCATTCGTGCATAGGTTCATCACGACTTGGTGCATCTGACCGGAGTCCGCCATCACCACCAAGGGCTCCGACGGGAAGTGGTCCTCGATCTGGATCGTCGACGGAAGCGTGGAGCGGAGCAGCGTGAGCGCCTCTCTTATCGGCGCACGCAGGTCGATCGGCGCACGCTCCTGCTTCTGGCGGCGGCTGAACGCCAGGATCTGCTTCACCAGGTCCCGCGCCCGCAGCGCCGCCTTGCGCACCTCAACCAGGTTCTGCTTCACCGCGAACGAATCCTCGGTGTCCATCAGGGTGAATTCCGTGTACGCAAGGATCGCCGTGAGGATGTTGTTGAAATCGTGCGCCACCCCACCGGCCAGCGTGCCCAGCGCCTCCAGTTTCTGGACGCGGCGAAGCTGGTCCTCCAGCTCCGCCTCGCGCTGACGCGCCTGCCTTTGCTGGGTCACATCGCGGACCACCGTGAGCATGCAGTCGACGCCGTTGAACTCAATCACCTCCCCGCTCATCAGCACGTTGATCCGCACGCAGTCCCGGCGCACGAGCGTGAATTCTGCGTCGCGAATGACTCCGATCTGCCCGAGCGTTTCCACCAGAGCCTCCCGCTCCCCGCTCTCCGCCCACAGGCCCATCTCGAGGGTGGTCCTGCCCGTCGCCGACTCGCGGTCGTAACCAAACACACGCAGGAAATTGTCGTTGAACTCCAGGAGCCGTCCCGTGCGGAGCTCCGTCACCGCCACGGCATCCGGGCTCGAGTGAAAGAGCTTGGCGTATCGATCCGCCGCCTGGCGAAGCGCCCGTTCCGTCGCCAGCTGCTCGGTGATGTCGTGCACCACCAGAACGACGGTCTGCCCATCGTCCGCCGCGATCACCGCCCCGGCCAGGTTGCAGGTGCGCAACGCGCCGTCGGCACGGCGCGTGACCGCGAGAAAGTCCTTCACCACGCCCTCCGATTTCAGGATGGCAATGAGCCGCGCGCGGTCATTGGGATCCGCCCAGATTCCAATCTCGGTCGCGGTACGCCCCAAGAGGGCCTCCCTCTGATAGCCGAACAGGCGCTCGAAGCTCGCATTCACGTCGAGGTAACGGCCCGTGGCTAGATCGGTGAACGTGATTGCATCCGGACTCACCGCAAACGCCTTCGAGTAGCGCTCGTCGGGACCCGCCTGCATCTGTCCGGGGTTGCTCGATTCCCTCATCCGCGGCGCAGAATAGGAGGCGTCCGGGGCCCCACAATCCCAAAGGGGTTCAGGTGGTATAAGTCACACCGGGCCTTCATGGAGCAATCGTTTCAGTCCGGTCCAACAGGCCCAGAAACTCCGTGCGATCCGCCGCCGGGACGTCGCCAGAGGCCGCCTTTGCCCAGGCTCCCACGTCCGAAAGCCGGGGTGTGGCCCTGAGCCCCGATTGCAGGGCGAGCCCAAATCCAGCCACCGCCGCCGAAAAGCGGAAATCCCTGCGCGTCTCCGCCCAGGGCTTCGCCGGTGGAGTCTCAATCGCCTGCGTGCGTGTGTGACCCGCCTTGGCATCGTCGTACGACAACGTGATCCGCGCCAGCCCCGCACGATCCCACCCGGCCGTGACTGAAGGGACCAGTTCGATGAGCGTCGTGCAGCTCTCGCCCTCCAGTAGCTCGCCGCCCTTCGCCGCCGACACCGGTCCGCCGCCGGACTCGTATCCAAGAACCCGATAAGCCTTCACCAACGCCGGGTCGAACGCCACCTCTAGCCGGGCCTCCGTCGCGGCCACCCCCACGGGGTCGCCAATCAGGTCCGAGATCACCCGCTTTGCGTCGGTGTTCACGCCAATGACAGTCTCCCGGGCCTCCCCCTCGTCGACCAGCCTGGAGATCAGGTCCCGCTGGGGCGCCTGCCCCCACACGGCCCTAGAAAACGCCTTCATCGTCTCGGAATTCTCGAGCAGGTCCAGGGTCCGAGCCTCGTCGGCCGCCGGCAGGCTCGCCCCATCGCTGCAAATCAACACCCGCCAGGTCGAACCCCGGCCCGCAGCATCCCCATGGGCCAGCTCCAAGGTCGTCACCAAGGCGTCATCCACCCGCCGCCCCTGCGGCATGCCGATCTCGTCGATCGCCTTGTCCAGGACCACCCGGTTCGCAACCGCCGTCGGCTCCAATTCCACCCGCGCGTCGGTCGTCAGTGCGACGATCCCCAAACGGTCGTCGGGACGGAGCTGCGACGTCAGCCACCGAAGGCTCGCACGGATCGCATCCACGCGCTCCTGCCAGTGCGGCATCGGCGGCAGGTCGGCCAGGATCATCACCGTCGTGGGCGGCCGCGCCACTTCCCGCGGCTCCCTCGCGTCGACTTGAACCCGCACCAGCACGTGGCCGGGCGCCCAGGGTACGGCTCCTGATTCCACCCGTGCCATGAGCGCCTCCGATCCGCCCGAGCTCCGGGCATAGGAAAACGCGTTCACCAGATCCCCTATCGCCACGTCGCCCGGCCGCGGCAGGTGTCCCGAGGTGATCATCCGGCGGATCGTGGCATACCCTTCGTCCTGGCACATCAGCGGAAGCACGACGGGCGCGCCCGATCCGACCCGGACAAAACCCGCCTTATCCGCGGCAGGCGCCCCGAAAAGCGCGGGAGGCCCCGGAAGATAATGCTCCACGCCGTCTGACGCCTTCCTGGGCAGGACCCGCGCCATAGCCTCGGGGCCCGCCGCCTCCGAACGCGAATGCCGCACGTGCAAAAACCGCGTCGCCGTCACGAATGCCCCATGCCAACGTGTGGCGCCGACGATCGCCAGCAGCCCCACCACCAGCACGGCCACGATCAAGGGCGTGATCCTACGTTTGCGATGGCGGTGACGATGCCCTTCCCGCCCGCCATGCTCCCCATGCTCCGAAACGTCCCGCCGGCTCACCATCCACCTCCCCAGTGCCCGCTCCACGGCTCACCGCCCTTCCCACCCGCCAGGGTTTCAGATCCGCAAATCCGATTGGTTTTCGATGGTTCCATCAGCTCTCCGAAGGCATCGTTCAAGAGAGCACCTAGGTTCGCCGTTTCCCCATGTCAGTCAATGCCCCGGCGCCCCCACCCGTCCCACAAGTGGGATTTTCGCGTCCCACGTTCGTCGCACCCGCCTCGGAGTCAGCAGAGGGACAAAATTTTAAGTTATTCCACTTAAATCGCTTCTGCGATATCTTAAACCTTGGCACGCCCGCTGCAATAGAGCCTTCAACACCATGGACATTCCCCGCCCCTCCCAAGCCAAAGCCAAGCTTCGAAAGCGCCTGATCATCGGAGCCGTCGTCGTCGCCATCCTGGGCGGACTCACTTTCGCGATTTCGTCGCTTAAACCCGCGGCTCCGACAGTGGACCGCAGCCTGGTGTGGATCGACACCGTGAAGCGCGGCCCGCTCGTTCGCCAGGTGCGCGGCGTGGGCACGCTCGTGCCCGAGGACATCCGATTCCTCACCGCCCGCACGGCCGGCCACGTCGAACGCATCGTCCTCCGCCCCGGAGCCGCGGTTAAGCCCGATTCGGTCATCCTCGTGCTCGCCAATCCCGATGTCGCCCAGGCCGCCGACACCGCCGAATCCCAGCTTCATGCTGCGGAATCCGAATACACGAATCTCAAGATCAGCCTGGAAAGCCAGCTCCTCTCCATGGAGGCCAGCCTCGCAAGCGCCAAGTCCGACGATGAAACCTCCCGGCTCCAGGCCGAAGTTTACAGCGCGCTCTTCAAGGAGGGTCTCATTTCCGAACTCGAACTCCAGAAGGCCAAGGTCACCGCCGAGGACGCCGCCACACGCCACCAGATCGAGAAGAAACGTTACGCGTTCACCCAGGAGTCCATGAAACTCCAGCTCCAGATCAAGACGGCCGAGGTCGAACGCGCCCGCTCCCTCGCCAAACTCCGCCGCGAGGACATGGACGCCCTCACCGTCCGCGCGGGAATGACCGGCGTGCTTCAGACTCTCTCGCTCGAGGTCGGCCAGCAGTTTTCCGCGGGAAGCGTCCTCGCCAAGGTCGCCGATCCCACACGCCTGAAGGCCGAGATCCGCGTCGCCGAGACCCAGGCCAAGGACATCCGCCTCGGACAACCCGCCGAAATCGACACCCGCAACGGTCTCGTCCCGGGGCGCGTCTCCCGCGTCGATCCCTCCGTCCAGAACGGCACCGTCACCGTCGACGTCGCCCTCAAGGGACCGCTCCCTGACGGCGCCCGGCCCGACCTGAGCGTCGACGGCACCATCGAACTCCAGCGCCTCAACGACGTCGTGTACGTCGGACGCCCCGCCTTCGGCCAGGAGAACAGCACGATCGGCATCTTCAAGCTCGACCCCGACGGCAACTACGCAACCCGCGTCCAGGTGAAGCTCGGTCGCAGCTCCGTCAATACCATCGAGGTCCTCTCGGGCCTCCAGCCCGGCGACCGCGTCATCCTCTCGGACATGTCCCAATGGGATTCCACCGGCCGAGTCCGCCTCAACTGACCCATTTTCCACAACCACCCCGAACAACCAGCAATAACAACATCCATCCCACCATGTCCCTCATCCAACTCGAAGGCATCACCAAGGTCTACCTCACCGACGAAGTCGAAACCCACGCGCTCTCCGGCGTTCATCTCGAGATTCACAAGGGCGAGTACGTCTCCATCGCCGGCCCCTCCGGTTGCGGCAAGTCGACGCTCCTGTCCATCATCGGCCTGCTCGACTCCCCCAGCGACGGCGCCTACCGGCTCAACGACCAGCCCGTGCAGGGCCTGAACCTCGCCGAGCGCGCACGCATCCGCAACCGCGAGATCGGGTTCATCTTCCAGTCGTTCAATCTCATCGGCGACCTCACGGTGTACGAGAACGTCGAGCTCCCCCTCAGCTACCGCGGCATGCCCGCCTCCGAGCGCAAGGAACGCGTCACCGAGGCGCTCGAAAAGGTCGGGATGAGCCATCGCGCCAAGCACCTGCCGTCCCAGCTCTCCGGCGGCCAGCAGCAGCGCGTCGCCGTCGCCCGCGCCCTCGCCGGCCGGCCCGCCGTCCTCCTCGCCGACGAGCCCACCGGCAATCTCGATTCCAAGAACGGCGAGGCCGTCATGAACCTCCTCGCCTCGCTGCACCACGAGGGCGCCACCATCGTGATGGTCACCCACGACGAACGCTTCGCCGGCCACGCCGCGCGCACAGTCCACCTGTTCGACGGCCGCGTCGTCCAGGAACACGTCGAAGAGAAGTCCGTCTGAGCCCCGCCCGCCGTCCCGCCATGCGCCGCATCGTCCTCGTCCTCGCCTGCCTCCTGTCCGTCCGCCTCGCCGCGGCCGCCGCCGACGCCCCCGCGGCCTCGACGGCGAACGCAGCGCCGCTCACGCTCGACCAGGCGATCCGCGAGGCCCTGGCCCGCAATTACGCCATCAAGGTCCAGTCCTACGGCGTACCCATCGCGCGCGCCGGCGTCACCGAGGCGTTCGGGAAGTTCGACGTGACGCTCAACGGCTCCTACCAGCACGGGCGCACCAACACGCCCTACCTGGCGGACCCGTTTTCCGGCGTGCGCCCGCCCGCCGACCTCGCAGCCTCCGACTCGAGTTCGCTCAGCCTCTCGGGACTCTCCCCCTGGGGCCTCTCGTATCAGATCGGCGGCTACGTCAACAAGGTCGACGACCCCGCGCTCTCGCCCGCCCTGGCCATCACGAGCTACGCGGGGATCCAGGTCACCCAGCCCCTCCTCCAGGGCTTCGGCACCGGCTCCGCCCTGTACCAGCTCCGCGTCGCCAAGACCAACCGCGCGATCTCGGAATGGGATTTCCGGCGCGCCGTCATCGACACGGTCACCCAGGTGATCGACGCCTACAGCGACGTGCTGTTTGCCCGCGCCTACCTGCGCAGCGCCCAGCACCTGCTCAGCGCCGCCGAACAGCTCGTCGACGAGAACAAGAAGCGCTTCGCCGTGGGCGCCATGTCCCAGTTCGACGTGCTGTCCGCCACCGCCCAGGTCGCCGACCGGCGCCAGGGCGTGATCGCCGCGCAGGCCGGCCTCCGCCAGACGGAAAACAGCCTGAAGGCCCTGGTCTCCGACGTCCGCGATCCGTCCCTTCTCGCCCACTCCCTCAGCCTCGCGCCCTTCCCCGACCAGTCCGAGCCGGCCATCCAGC
>JAJXYI010000216.1 GCA_021780625.1 bacterium
ACAACCACACCTACCCAGTCGTCCGAGGACTCGCTCAACCGCTTGATTTCCGAGTGGAAACGGCAGGTTGAAACCGAGCTCAAGGGCGTGCCGTTCGAAAAGAAACTGGTGACAAAAACTCCCGAGGGCATCGCGATCCAGCCACTCTATACGCGAGCCGATTTGGCGTCGATTCCGAACCTGGATTCGACCCCCGGAGAAGCACCATTTCTACGAGGAGGCCGTAATTTCGGCTATAAGGATACCTCATGGGAGGTTTGCCAGCATGTGTCCGCGAAGGACGCAGCCGATTTCAATGAGAAGGTCCTGGCGGACCTGATGCTTGGCCAGACCAGCGTGGTGCTGGAGCCGGACTGCATCGCCCGCCTCGGCAAGGATCCCGACGAAGCGCCCGAGCCCTGCGGCTGCGGCCTGGGCGTCGCGGACATTCAGGATGCGGAGGCAGCGCTGAGGAAGATCGATTTCTCTGCGGTCTCGCTGCACTGCGCCACGGGCGCGAATCCATTGCCGGTGGGCACGATCGTGCTGGCCGCGTTGGCCAGGCTCGGCGCGGACCCCAAGACGCTCCGCGGAAGCCTCACCGCCGATCCGATCGGCGAGTTGCTGCGCCGGGGCAGTCTGCCGGCTGGCATCGAGGCCGAGTTCGATGCGGTAGCCGCCTGGACGCATGCCCTGGCCAAAAAGGCCCCGCAGGTGCGCACCATCGGCGTGGACGCGAGCATCTGGTTGGAGGCCGGCGCCTCCACGACGCAGGAGCTCGCCTTCGCCATCGCCACGGGCCTCGCTTCGCTTCGCGCGATGAAGGACCGCGGGATCAAACCCGAGACTGCAGCCGCGAAAATGCGGTTCACCTTCTCGGTCGGCTCGCAGTTCTTCATGGAGATCGCGAAATTCCGCGCGTTCCGCCTGCTGTGGTCGCGAATCCTCTCGGCCTACGGCGTCGCCGAAGCGGCCGCCACTTCCGCGGTCCATGCCAGGACGGCACTCTACGACAAGACCGTGCACGATGCCCATGTGAACATGCTTCGCGTGACCACCGAGGCGCTTTCCGCAGTGCTCGGAGGCTGCGACAGCCTGCACGTCGGTCCGTACGACGAGGTCACGGGGACGAGCGATGAGTTCTCTCGCCGCATCGCCCGCAACGTCCATGTGCTCCTCGCCGAGGAATTCAGTTTCAAGGAGACCGCCGACCCTTCCGGCGGCTCGTGGTATATCGAAACGCTCACGGACGAACTGGCTCGCAAGGCCTGGGCGCTCTTCCAGGAGTTCGAGGCCAAGGGAGGCATCGTCGCAGCCCTACGTGCAGGCACGCCGCAGGCGCTTGTCGCCGCGGTCGCGCTCGAAAAGGCTGACGCGGTGTCCAAACGCCGGTCGGGAATCGTCGGCACAAACCTGTTCCCAAACCTGAAGGAAAAGGTGCTGGCCGCGGGAACGCCTGACGCGGACGCCCTTGCGCGGCGCGCGGCTGCGGTGAAAAGCCGTCGTCCCGACGCACCCACGGGAATCAAACCCCTCGACGTCGACGCCCTGGTCGCTGCGGCGTCGCGCGGCGCGACCGTGGGACAGCTGGCGCGTGCGTCGCTGCCGTCGTCGTCGGGCTCCGAGAAGATCACGCCGCTTTCGCTCCGCCGCGTCGCGGAGGGTTTCGAACGACTGCGCGCAGCGTCCGACGCCTATGCGTCGCGAACGGGAGCACGCCCCAAGGTCTTCCTCGCGAAGATGGGACCGGTGCTGCAGCACAAGGCCCGCGCGGATTTCTCCGCCGGATTCTTCGCGGTCGGCGGCTTCGAGCCGCTCGGCAAGCAGGCCTTCGAGACGCCGGAGTCGGCTGCCGCGGCCGCCGCGGCGTCGGGAGCGCGAGTCGCGGTGCTCTGCTCCACGGATGAAACCTATCCGACGCTGGTCCCCGCGTTCGCGGCCGCGCTGAAAGCCGCCAAGCCCGACGCCGTCGTCGTTCTCGCCGGCCTCCCAGCCGACAAGGCCCTGGCCGACCAGTTCAAGGCGGCCGGCGTCGACGAGTTCATCCACATCCGAGCCAATGTCGGCGACCTCCTCGCCAACCTTCTCAAGAAGATTGGAGCCCTGAAATGAAAAATCCCGATTTCACGAAACTGAGCTACGACTCGTTCACGTTCACCGGAGGCCGCAAGTCGCCCGCCTCCGAGGGCGCCGAGTGGCAGACCTACGAGCAGATTCCGGTGAAACCGGTGTACACGGCCGCGGATCTGCCGCCCGAGCCCGTGCTCGACACGATGCCCGGCGTGGCGCCGTTCACGCGCGGCCCGTACAGCACGATGTACGTGGCGAAGCCATGGACGGTGCGGCAGTACGCCGGCTTCTCCACCGCGGAGGAGTCGAACGCGTTCTACAAGCGCAACCTCGCCGCCGGCCAGATGGGCCTCTCGATCGCCTTCGACCTGGCGACGCACCGCGGCTACGACAGCGACCATCCGCGTGTCGTGGGTGATGTCGGCAAAGCCGGCGTCGCCGTCGACTCGATCCTCGACATGCAGACGCTGTTCTCGGGCATCCCGCTCGACAAGGTCTCGGTCTCCATGACCATGAACGGCGCGGTGCTTCCGGTGATGGCGTTCTACATCTGCGCCGCCCTGGAGCAGGGTGTGAAGCTCGAGCAGCTCTCGGGCACGATCCAGAACGACATCCTGAAGGAGTTCATGGTGCGGAACACCTACATCTATCCGCCGACTCCCTCGATGAGGATCATCGCCGACATCTTCGGCTACACGTCGAGGTCCATGCCGAAGTTCAACTCGATCTCGATCTCCGGCTACCACATGCAGGAGGCGGGGGCCACGGCCGACCTCGAGCTGGCGTACACGCTGGCCGATGGTCTCGAATACCTGCGCACCGGCGTGGCCGCGGGTCTGGACATCGACGCTTTCGCGCCGCGCCTCTCGTTCTTCTGGGCGATCGGAAAGAACTTCTTCATGGAGGTCGCCAAGATGCGCGCCGCACGCACGCTCTGGGCTGAGATCGTCTCGAAGTTCAATCCGAAGAATCCGAAGTCCTGCGCCCTGCGTACGCATTCGCAGACCTCGGGCTGGTCGCTCACCGAGCAGGATCCCTTCAACAACGTGGCGCGCACCTGCCTGGAGGCGCTCGCAGCCGCCTGCGGACACACGCAGTCGCTGCACACGAACGCCCTCGACGAGGCGATCGCGCTGCCGACCGATTTCTCGGCCCGCATCGCGCGCAACACGCAGTTGCACCTCCAGAACGAAACCGGCATCTGCAACGTGGTCGACCCGTGGGGCGGCAGTTACTACGTCGAGTCGCTGACTGCGGAGCTCATCAAGAAGGCGCGCGCCCACCTCGACGAGGTGGAGAAGATGGGCGGCATGACCAAGGCCATCGAGGCGGGCATCCCGAAGCTCCGCATCGAGGAGGCCGCGGCGCGCCGCCAGGCCCGCATCGACTCCGGCAAGGAGACGATCGTCGGCCTCAACAAATTCCGCCTCGAGAAGGAGGCTGCGCTTGAGACCCTGGAGGTCGACAACACGGCCGTCCGCGAGGCGCAGATCAAGCGACTGAAGGAGCTTCGCGCGAGTCGCGACGAAGCCAAATGCCGCGCCTCCCTGACTGCGCTCACCGACTGCGCCCGCTCCGGCAAGGGCAACTTGCTCGAGCTCGCTGTCACGGCCGCCCAGGCGCGGGCCACGCTCGGCGAGATCAGCGACGCGCTTGAGGTCGTCTATGGACGCTACCAGGCGCAGATCCGCTCGATCTCGGGTGTGTATCGCTCCGAGTTCGGCGAGGACGAAAACGTCTCCAAGGTGCGCTCGCTTATCGCACGCTTCGAGAAGAGCGAGGGCCGCCGGCCCCGGCTGTTCATCGCGAAGCTGGGCCAGGACGGACACGACCGCGGCGCCAAGGTGGTGGCGACGGCGATGGCGGACCTCGGGTTCGACATCGACATCGGACCGCTCTTTCAGACACCCGAGGAGGCCGCACGCCAGGCCGTTGAGAACGACGTCCATGTCGTCGCGATGAGTTCGCTCGCCGCGGGTCACAAGACCCTGCTGCCCGCACTGCGCCAGGCGCTGGATGCGCGGGGGCGCCAGGACATCATGGTCGTGTGCGGCGGCGTGATCCCCGCGCCCGATTACGAGTTCCTGCTCGCCAACGGCGCCAGCGCGATCTTCGGGCCGGGCACTGCGATCCCGTACAGCTCGCTGAAGACCCTCGAGCTCCTCGTGGAGCGCCTGGAAATCCCGTAAGCTCTTTGGCCAGTGTTTTGTCTTAAGGGCGGCCTCCCAAGGGCCGCCCTTATCAATTCCCCGATCGCGTCTGACCTTTCAACCTGCGGAGTCGGATCTGAACCACGGGGGGCTAAGAGGCCACGGAGGGAATCCATCGCAGAGACGTCCTACATCCAGTTCCATTCACCTTCAAGGGATGGAGGTGTCGAATCAGTGGATACGGCGGAGCGGCTAGGGAGGCACTACGAGGTCGCAGAGCTCGGGCGTTCTTGGACCCAAGGTTTTCTGGTCCTATAACACTCTGATGGCAGGCATCTAGCGGGGTTCGTTTTGGAGCCGTTCCCACTCGCCAACGAACGGTTTGGGGGCTACGCTTCTTGCGCTTTGGCGAGGCCCCGCGCCAAGGCGGAAAGGTCCCCTGGGGCGACCCGATCATGAGACAGTCCATTCGCGGTCGAGATCCTTGCGAGCACCGCGGCTCGAGCGGTCGCGGGGGGAGGGGTGCAGCCGCGTATTCCCATTTTCAGGCCGCCGTGCGTGCGCGATCGGCCTGCCGTTTTCCCCATGAATACCGCCGATGTCATTGAACGCTTCGCGGTCCCAACCTCAGAGGGGACCGATCCGGACTCCTGCTGGCTGGTGGTGATCAATCGCGAGGAGGCGCGGATCTTCCGCTCGCTCGCCCATGGCACCCCGCCCAGTGAAGTCCGTCGGCAGCGCACGCAGGCGACGCTTCGTCATTCGGAGCGCATTGCCGGATTCTTCCGGCGTCCGAAGGCTCCCGCGCCGCATTGTTTTTTGGAGCCGCTGGCCGGCGCATTGAAGGAGGCCGACCGGCTGATCGTGTTCGGAAGCGGCAAGGGCGTGGCGAGCCAGATGCATCAATTCGTGGCCTGGCTGCATGCCCGGTATCCCGCTCTGGCCCGACGCATCGTCATCTGCCTCGTCGTCGACGAGCACCACATGACGGATGCCCAGATGCTCGCCCACGCGCGCGCCAGCCTGTCGGCGCGCCGCACCCTTGTATTTGATTCTCTGTGACGAGAACCGGGCCGCTGGGCCCGTTTCTCTTTTTTCCAATCCCGGTCTTCAAATCCACTCGTCATGCCTGCCACATTCACCGTCGATTACGTCGCGTTCCCTCATCACCACGGACGCCTCTTCACCTATCAGTCAAACGATCCGGTCGAGACTGAGGACTTCCTGATGCACCTGCTGCTCGTGCGCGCACGCATCACGGAGATCCGGCATAATGGCGCACCCTTGGTCGGTCATGCCTTCGACCGGATGCTCAAGGTCGCCGCGGATCGCCTGGCCGGAGAGCTGCTGAGGGAGTCGCTTGGGATCGATCCGGTCCAGATTCGCGACCGCTTCGGCTACGCCGCGTGAGGTGTGTCCAGGAGCCGCTGCCGGCGGCCCCCAACGGTCACCTGCCGTACGCGAGTTCCTCGGCGGTGGGAAGCTGGTAGCTGATCTTGCCCTCGGCGATCTCGCGGAGCGCGGTGTCCTCCGGGGACAGCTTCTCAAGCGAGACCACAAGCGGGCGGTTGCCCCGCTTGAGCTGTTTGACGCGGCGCGACACCACGTTCACGAGGATATTGGGATCGTCGATCACTTGCAGGGCGTTCTTCAGATAATCGTCTCTCATGGGGAAATGGTTGGGACTGGCTGTACGGCCGACGCGAAGTTCGCTGGCTCAAGGCGCGTCGGGGCTGCAGCTCCTTGAGTTTCTATTGCGGCAGGGTTGGAAACACGATCCCTAATCCGGCGGGTCTCCCGGAGCCTGACGTTGTGGCTGCGGGACCACGGTCTTACCGCTGATATTTCCGGGGACCGCATTGAATGGATGCAACTGCCGGGTGGGCTGGGCGGTCGCTGGGGCGCCCTGAGTTACACGCCGGTGACGGAACGGTGATTTCGACGAAAACGGCCGGCTTTGATTTTGAGTCCGCCAGGGCGAATGGGCATCGACGATGCTCAACGCCATGTCCGCTTCCACTGCCTTTTCCCCGGTCAAAACGCTGATGACGTCGCTGGACTACCTGCATCGTCCGGCACGCCTGCGGGTCCTCCTCCGGACCGCAGGCCAGCGTTTCAATCCCCCGCGTCCGCCCGAAATCTACGAGCCGGCGGTGACCCGCCGCCAGGACGGCCTTCTCGCGAGCGGGGCGGCCCAACCGCACGAGCGCGCCACGCTGCATCGGATTTTTCGCCGGGGTCCCAACCCCACGATCGTACTGGGCGGCTTTGTGCCGGACTCGACCGAATCGGTGTATCTCATCAAGGACCTGCTGCTTCGGCACGGCAGCGTCTATTGCGTCAACTATCCGCGGACCGGCTTCAATGCGGAGCTGCTGTTCGCGCAGCTCGACGACCTCGTGGACGAGATCGCGCAGTATCATCACCGGGTGCCGACGTTCTTCTCGGTCAGCTACGGCTGCGGTCTCGTGTTCGAATGGCTGCGCCGGCGGCGTCTCGCCGGTGGCGAGCGTTCGATCGGCGGTCTCGTGTTCGTGAGTCCCGTGGGCTGCACCGACGATCTCCTGCCGCGGGGAGCGAAGAAAGCGTCAACGCTGCTGGGCCGGGCGATTGCCCCGTTCATGGCGGGCGATGCGCCGCCGGACGAGCGTGCGATCGAGAAGGCGCGCGCCCTTTTTGCGAAGATGTTCGAGGCCGGGGCGCAGAATCGCGAGGCGCTGAAGTCGGTCATGAACGCGGACGAGGCGATTGAACTGCGCGACCGCGTGCTGGGCACGATCCGGTCGATCACGCAGGGGGGCGCGTGTGAGCGGGTGCGCTCGCTCCAGTCGATGTCATCGCCGATCGACTACTTCAACCCGGCCACGCTTCCGCTCAGCGGGGCGCCCACGCTGATCCTGTATGCAGAAAAGGAGGACTCGGTTCTCGATCCCGGCTCGCCGACCCGGTTCGTGCTGGAGTCGGCGCACCAGGCGTATTTTCCGCGCAGCCGCTGCGCGGTCGTCAGTAATCCCAAGGGCGCGGCCGTTCAGCACGCGTCATTGATTTTCCACCACGAGAATTTTCGTCCGGCCCTGCATGCCTTCTACGGGCGCATCCGGACGGGACAGCTGTCGGCCGCCTAGGCGGCCTGGGACCGCGCCATGGCTCGACTCAGGAGACTGCTCGCCGGGGGTGTCGGAGGGACTGCGCTCGCGTGGCACCGCCGTCGGCTGGCGGCCGAGGGGGACGGCACTGCGGCGCAGACGGACGCGTTCCGGCACCTGGTTGGCCGTCTGGCGGCGACTGCGCGCGGTCGCGACCTGGGCATCGAGCGCGGGATGTCCTACGGCCTTTTTCTCAGGCGCGTGCCCGTGACCGATTACGAGGGAATCGCCCCATACGTCGACCGCGTGAGGACCGGGGAGGCGGATGTGTTGTGGCCGGGGCGCTGCGATCACTTTGCGCTGTCTTCGGGCACCACGGCGGGTCCGACCAAACACATTCCGGTCACTCCGGAGATGTCCGCTCATTTTACCCATG
>JAJXYI010000187.1 GCA_021780625.1 bacterium
GACCTTGTACACGTCGACTCCCGCCACCATTTCGGCGGGGATGTCCTGCAGCGCCACGCCGCGGGCGGTGCCGGTGAACACTTCGTAGCCGTTCACCGTGGTTTCAATGTTGGGCAGGCCGCGGATCACCACCGAGCTCACCTCACCTTGGGCGCGCCCAACCTGGACGCCGGGCACGCGCTGAAGCGCCTCGGCCACGGTGAAATCCGGAAACTTGCCGATGTCCTCGGCGACGATCGAATCCACGAATTCCGGGGAGTTGAGCTTGATCTCCTCGGCGCTGATCAAACTGGCGCGGACGCCGGTGACGACGTAGTTCGCCATCATGATCGGCTGGTCGGACGACTGGTCCGCCGCGGTGGCCGCGGGTTTTTCCGCGGGTTTTGAAGTGGTTTTTTCCTGGGCTGCAAGTCGTTCATTTCCGGCTATCAGCGCCAACAAGAATGCGAGCAGAAAGGCTCCGGTGCGGTTGCGTGGGGCAACCGCAGGGCCGCGCGAGTGGGCAACCATGTGTATGTTCATCGAGTAGGGGTTAGGGTTGATCGGATCGAACCGGCGTCACACGAGGGCGATCCATCGACTAATGCGCCTTCTCCGCACAAAACCCGACACGAAGGCTGACAACTTTCGCGCCGCCTGCCCAGGGCTGGGTCGGGATCAGGGCTCCTCAAGGTGAGAAAGGTGGCGAGGAGCGGGAGGCGGGAAAAGAAGCGGGAATATAGAATTTAGAATTTAGGAGCTAGAATCTAGGAGGTGCATCGGATCCTTTGCGCGTGGCGTGCAGACTATGCCCGATGGTTTTCGGACTTCGAAAACCAAGAAACGGAATCCCCGTTCGGCAGGCTCAGGGCCTTCGGGAGGTTTCGCACTTCTCAAAATCGCCTCACCGGTCGGAGGGTCCGCCCCAACTCCTAAATTCTAGATTCTCGCCTCCGGCTTCCCGCTCCTCGCTTCTCCCCCCACTCTCCCCGTCTCAATCGAGCAACAGGGCGACCTGCATGCCAGGACCGTGCACACCCTCGATGAGGATGCCCTCGACGTCCGCAGTTTTCGACGGACCGGTGACCCAGATGACGTTCGGGTCATCACCGAGCAGGGTGAGCGCCGATCCGAGGTCGGGGACGATCTGCGCATGGCGAATTGCCGCCACGTGCACCCACGGCGCAAGCGCAGCCAGGCGGCTCGCGGTGCCGCGGTCGCTGAGCACCAGCGTGCCGGTTTCCGCGATCGCGCCGTCGGCCACCGTGATGCCAAATTGATAGTCGTCCACCCGGCTGCGGTCGAACTCGGTCTCCACCGTGAACCCGGCCGGGAACGCCGCCTTCAGCGCGGGCCACAACGTCGGATCGCAGTAGCCGTGCCGCCAGCCCTTCGACTCAAGCAGCGCGACCAGCTCCGCGACCGACGCGAGCGGCGTGCCGTTTACCGCGCGAAGCCGGGCGGAAAAGGCCTGCCACAGGTCCGCGCCCGAGGGCGCAACTGTCGACCGCGCACCGGCGGGATCCCACTCGGGCAATGGCGCACGTTTCGGAAGCGCCGCAAGCGCGTCGCGCACGCGGCCCAGGATAAGATCGCGCGAGCTGCTCATGACTTGCCCTTCCCTTCGCCCTTCGCGGGGCGGTGCTTCATCCAGGAACGAAACTCGCCGCCACGCCAGGTCGGAAGCGTGCGGGTGTCCGTCCAGGCCTTTGCGGCCGCCATGGGAATCCAGTTCGCCGGCAGGAGGTTCATCAGCTTGCCCGCGCTCAACGCCGTCTTCCAGAGCACCGGCTTCGAGGCCATCACGGCCCATCCGCCCAACGACGGCGTGCCGGCGGAGGCGAGCGGCGCATGCTCCCGCTTGCCCTTGTCGCGCAGGCGTAGCAGCAGGTCGGGAATCGGAATGTCGACGGGGCACACCTCGTTGCACGCGCCGCACAGCGACGAAGCCTTGGGCAGGTCCGCCTTCTCCGCGAACCGTTCGCCCGCGAGCAGGGGCGAGAGCACCGCGCCCACGGGTCCCGGATAGACGCTGCGGTAGGCGTGACCGCTCGCCTGGCGGTACACCGGGCAGACGTTCATGCACGCGCCGCAGCGGATGCAGCGCAGGATCTCGCGGCATTCGCTTGCGAGCACCTCCGTGCGCTGGTTGTCGACAAAGATGACATGCATCTCCTCCGGGCCGTCCGGCTGCGCGGGGGACTTCGGTCCCGAGATGAACTCCGTGTACACGGTCAGCTGCTGCGCCGTCGCGGAGCGCGCGAGCAGGTTGAGAAACAGGCCCAGGTCGCGGTCGCGCGGCACCACCTTCTCGATGCCGATCAGCGCGATGTGGCACTTCGTCGCGGCGAGCGAGAAGCGCGAGTTGCCCTCGTTCGTCACGATCACCAGCCGTCCGCTCTCGGCGGATACGAAATTGGCGCCCGTGATGCCCACGTCCGCCTGGAGGAACTTCTTGCGCAGGAACGCCCGCGCCCGGCGCGTGATCGTGCCCGGGTCGTCGTTGTAGTCGCCCAGTCCCTCGCGCTCGAAGCTCTTTGCGATCTCGCGACGACTCTTGTGGATGATCGGGCGGACGATGTGGCTGGGATGATCGTGGTCGATCTGGACAATAAATTCGCCCAGGTCCGTCTCCAGCGACTCAATACCCCGGCTCCCGAGGTACTCCGCCAGACCGATCTCCTCGCTGACCATGGTCTTGGCCTTGACGATCTTCGTGGCGCCGCGGGCGGTCATGATGCCGTGCACCGTCGCGCAGGCCTCCTCGGCGGTGGCGGCCCAGTGGACCTGTGCGCCGTTCGCCTTCAGCTTCGCCTCGACCCGCGGGAGGTAGGTATCCAGGTTTTCCACCACGTGCTGCTTGATCCCGCCCGCGAGGCGGCGCAGAGCGTCGGGGTCGGCATAGTGGTCGTGCAGCAGCTTCTCGCGCTTTTCGTGCGTCGTCTTCGTGCCGAGATACACCGAGGCGCGCTTCTCGGAGGCGATGCGCTCGACGAACTGGTCGATGGGCTGGCGTGCCATGGCGGTTCAGAGAAGGTTTCCGTTGCGCAGCGCGTCGCGCAGGACCTGCGCCACGTGGAGCGTGCGGATCGGCTGTCCGGCCTTTTCGGCCAGGCCGCCCATGTGCATGAGGCAGCTCATGTCGACCGACACGAGCACGTCGGGCGAGGAGGCCCGGATATGCTCGAGCTTCAGCGTGCCCATCGCGGTGGACACGTGTGGGAAGCTCACCGCGAAGGTGCCGCCGAAGCCGCAGCATTGGTCGGCCTCGCCGAAGGGAACGACGGTCGCTCCGGCAATCGACGACAGCAGCGAGAAAGCCGCGGGGCCCGTCTCCGAGCCGCGACAGTGGCAGGAGCGGTGAAAGGCGATGCGGGAGTCGAAACGCCCAGGCCAGGTTTTTACTCCCAGGCCGTTGACGATGAAATCGGCCAGTTCCCAGGTGCGGCGGCCTAGCTCGCGCACCTCACCCAGATCGGGCTCGTTCTCGAATTCCAGGGGCGCGCCGTGCGTGAGCATCGCGGCACAGGACCCCGAGGGGATGATCACGGGCAGGTCGCCCGCGAAGGTTTTCACGGTGTGCCGGACCACCTGGCGCGAAGCGGGCCAGTCCCCACCGTTGAAGGCGGGCTGTCCGCAGCAGGTCTGCCCTTCGGGAAATTCGACCACGCAGCCCAGGTGCTCGAGGACTTCGACCGTGGCGCGCGCCGCGTCCGCATAGAACGCATCGCACAGGCACGTCGCCATGAGCATGACGCGCCGGTCGGCCCGGGGAAGTAAGCGGTCGGAGGCCATCAGCGTTGGGACAACGTATCGCGTTCGTAGCGGCCGACGGAGGCCAGCCAATCGGCGCGCACCGGCACGTCGGCGCGCGCGCAGAGTTCGTCCCAAACCGCGCCCCACGGGAGGGCCTTCGCCTGTTCCATGAGCGCGAGGCGCTCGTGGCCGCGGCCGGCAGCCTCGGCGTCGCGCAGCGCCTTCGAAGGATCGAGCAGGCCGAGCAGAATCGCCTGGCGCGTGGCGCGAGCACCGATCACGTAGGCGGCAAGGCGGTTGATTGAGGCATCGAAGAAATCGAGGGCGACGAAGACCCGGTCCCAGGCCCCGCCGCGCGCGATCTCGAGGAAGAGCGAACGCACGGGATCGTCGAGCACGACGACGTGGTCGCTGTCCCAGCGCACGGGCCGGCTGGTATGGAGAAGGATGCGCGGGTGGAACTGCATCAGCGCCGAGACCTTGTCGGCCACCGACTCCGTGGGGTGGTAGTGTCCCAGGTCGAGGCACAGCACGAGGCCGCGGCTCTGCGCGTAGCTTGAGTAGAACTCCTGCGAACCCACGACGTATTCCTCGCTGCCCAGGCCGAAGAGCTTGCCCTCCACGGCGTCGACGCAGTGCTTCCGGCTCACGGTCTTGTCCGCGAAGATCGCGTCGAACGACTCCACCAGGCGCTCGCGCGGGGCCCAGCGGTCCGCCGGCACGTCCTTGGCGCCGTCGGGTATCCAATGATTGTGGACACAGGGCGTGTCCAGCTTCCGCGAGAAGTGTTCCGCGATGCGGCGGCAGGCCTTGCCGTGGTCGATCCAGAAGCGGCGCACCGATTTGTCGGCGGACGAGAGCGTGAAGCCCGAGGTCGCCTTCGGGTGCGCGAAATACGTCGGGTTGAAATCGAGACCGACCTGGCGCGACTTCGCCCAGGCAAGCCAGCGGGAGAAATGCTCCGGCTCCAGCGCGTCGCGATCGACCACCTTGGCGCCCGTCTCGGCGTAGAACGCGTGGAGGTTCAGACGGTGGCTGCCGGGAAGGAGCTTGAGCACCTGGTCGAGGTCGGCACGCATCTCGTCGCCGTTGCGTGCGCGTCCGGGATAGCCGCCCGTCGCCATGATGCCACCCGAGTCGAGTCCCTCCTTGGGAGTCTCCAGGCCGCGCACGTCGTCGGCCTGCCAGCAGTGCAGCGAGATCGGAATCGAGAGCGCCTTTTTGAGAGCGGCTTCAGTGTCGACGCCGTAATCGGCGTAGGCGGCCTGGGCGAGACGATAGGCGGCGGAGATGGATTTTTGGGAGGGCATGGGCGGAGATCGGAGGACGGAGATCGGATGTCGGAAGGCAGAGGCCAGATATCAGATGTCAGATGTCAGGTGTCAGATGTCGGAGGTCGGAGGGCCGAGGGAGTTTTTGGAGGCCGGGGCCGGAGGCAGAGGTCAGATGTCAGAGGTCAGATGTCGGATGTCGGATGTCGGATGTCGGAGGCTGCTATTCTAACTGCTCAGTTCCGACTTTCAGTTTTCAGCCTTTCAGCGTTTCGGTTTATAGGTGGTTTGGACGAGATGGCCGGCGAGTTTGCTGCGGAACGCGGCGAGGTTCTTCACGGCGCCGAGGGCGATGAGTTGGCTGGCGATGTTACCGACGGCAGAGCCCTCCAGCGAAAAGGACACGACCGGCAGGCCGGCCGCATCGGCCGTCGCCTGGCAGAGCGGACGGCTCTTGGAGCCTCCGCCGACGATGAGGATGCGCTCGAAGCGGCGGCCCGAGAGCTGTTCGAAGGTCCGCACGGCATCGGCGTGACCGCGGCCCAGGGAGTCGCAGATCAGGCGCACGTAGCCCGCGAGGTCCTTTGGTGGATGCCCCCCGCGCTTGCGCAGCTGCGCGTCGACCGCGGCCTTCATGTCGGGCGGGCTGAAGAGCGAACTGTCTGTCACATCCAGCAGGACCTCCGGGGCCGGCGAGGCCTCCGCCGCGCGGTTGAGCTCGCGCCAGGCCCGCACGCCGGTCGGGCGGGCCGCGAACGACTTCAGGGTCTGTTCGAGCAACCAGAGGCCAAGGCAGGAGCGGAGCGGACGGTAGCCGCCGTCACCCATGCGTTCGTTGGAGATCCGGTTGCGCAGCGCCTTCGTGCCCAGGACCGGGGCATCGCTCTCGAAGCCCAGCAGCGACCAGGTGCCCGAGCTCAGGTAGAGATCGGTGCCCTCGGGAGCCGCGGGCATCGCCGCGAATGCGCAGGCCGTATCGTGCCCGGGAACCAGGACGGAAAGCACGCCCTTGAGCTCCGGCAGGCCCTTGACCGGCCCGAGCCGGCGCGGCGAACGCGCGGGTTTGCTGAACCAGGACGCGGGAATGCCGAAATGCCGCAGCGCCTCCGCGGACCAGTCCGTGCCGTGAACGTCCAGCAGCTGCGAGTGGCTCGCGATGGAAAGCTCGTTCTCCATGCGGCCCGACAGCAGGAAATTGAAGTAGTCGGGCAGGAACAGGCAGCGCGAGGCGACCTTGGCCATGCCGCCGCAGGAGCCCAGCGTCTCCATCAGCTGCAGGCTCGTGTTGTAGGGATAGTTCGGGATGCCCGTCAGCTCGTAGACGCGGTTGATGCCGCCGCGTGCCAGCCGTTTGGATACCTCCGCCGTGCGCGAATCGCGGTAGGCGTGCACCGGGAAGACCGGGCGGCCCGCGCGGTCCGTCAGCACGTGGTCCACCGCCCAGGTGTCCACGCCCACGGAGGCGAGCTTGGGAAACCGGCGACAGGCCTGGATCAGACCCTCGCGGACCTCGCCCCAGAGGTAGGGCAGGTCCCAGTAGTCGTGTCCGGCGAGCGGACGAAACTGGTTGGCGAAGCGATGGACTTCCGTGAGGACCAGCTCGTCTCCGTTCCAGGTGCCGACGATCACCCGCCCGCTCGTCGCACCGAGGTCGACGGCCGCGCAGTGCAGGGATTTGCTCATGGGGAAATCCAACAGGTGCCGCGCGGGCACCTCAAGCCCGGGGCTTCACTTTCGACCAGGTATCCTGCAGCGCACGGGCGCTGGCCTGGAGTCCCTGGTGTTCCTTCGGCCAAAGGGGAATCTCGACCTGCTCGAGCACGCCCGCACGACCCACCACGGTGGGCACGCTGATCGAGACGTCCCGAAGGCCGTACCGCCCCTGTTGCAAAGACGAGACCGGCAGCAACTGACGCCGGTCGAGCGCGATGGCGTGAACCACCTCCGCAATCGAGACGCCGACCGCCCAGCCCGCGCCGCCCTTGCGGCGGATGACTTCGGCGCCGCTGGTCTTGGTGCGGCCGAACACGTCGGTCTGAAACGCGGCGGAGACGCCGGGAAACTTGTCGAGCGGCAGGCCCGCGACCGTGGCGCTGGACCAGATGGGCACCATCGAATCGCCATGCTCGCCGAGGATGAGCGCCTTCACCTGCGTCGGCGCCAGCTTGAGCGAATCGGCAATGAGGGAGCGGAAGCGCGCGGTGTCGAGCATCGTGCCGAGCCCCAGCACCTGGTTCCACGGGAGCCCCAGGCGCACGATCGCGAGCTGGGTGAGGATGTCCACCGGGTTCGAGACGACGAAGATCAGGGCGTCCTTGCGGAAGCCCGCCGTCTTGATCGAGCCGACGATCTGGTCGAAGAGCGCGACGTTGCGGTTGATCAGGTCGAGCCGGGACTCGTCGGGCTTGCGGCGGAGTCCCGCCGTGATGAGGAAAATGTCGCTGTCTGCGGCGCGCGCATAATCGCCCGCATAGATACGCTGGTCCCCGGCGAGCGAAGCGCCGTGAAGCAGGTCGAGCGCCTCGCCCGCGGCCATGTCGGCGTTGGCGTCGAGGAGCTGGATTTCCGAGACGATTCCGGCGCACTGCAGGGCGAACGCCGCATTGGATCCCACGCGGCCGCCGCCGCCGATGATGGTGACTTTCACGATGATTCGAGGGTTAGGGTTGGTGGGTGCGCCGGGAGCGGCTCATTTT
>JAJXYI010000078.1 GCA_021780625.1 bacterium
CGTTTTCGATGCTGGCGGCGTCGGCCTGGACGGCGGCGGTCAGCTGTTCGACGAGGGCGCGCTGGGTGGCGAAGGTCTGCTGGTCGATGAGGCCGCGCTTGAAGAGGTCGGCATTCCGCGCGAGGTCGGTGCGGGCGTTGTCGAGCTGGGCGGCGTCCTGGGCGCGCTTGGCGATCGCCTGGTCGAGCTGGGCCTTGTAGGAGCGGTCGTCGATGAGTGCGAGCAGATCGCCCGCCTTGACGTCCTGGCCCTCGCGGAAGCGCACGCTGACGAGCTGCCCGTCGACGCGGGGCTTCACCGTGACGGTGTTATAGGCGGCGACGGTGCCGATGCCGTCGAGGTAGATCGGGGTGTCCTGGGCCTTTACGACGCCGGCGATGACGTTGACGGGGGCAGCCTCCCCACCGCGCTGCCAGCCGGGGCGATTGGCTCCGTCTTCGGCGGCGGCGCGTCGGACATGGATCACCCAGGCGATGATGAGGAGAGCGGGCACGCCGAAATACAGGGAAAGGCGGAGACGTTTATTCATGGGCGGGACAGGGAAGGGGAGGGGGCGGTTTTGGGCAAAGCGGCTGAGCGTGGACCGTCAATCAGGGTGTGGCATCGCCGCCAGCGCGCAATCCGTTGATCAGGCAGTGGACGAGGTCGGCGACCCGGGGACGGACGTCGCCAAAGGGTTGGTTGGCGAGCATCCAGGGAAGCACAAACGGGGCGCTGGCCAGCTGGATGAGCTCGGTGGCGCGGCGGAGGTCCGCCGGGGCCAGGATTGAATCGCCGAGGATTGCGGTGCTGCGCAGCCGGATTTCCTCGAGAAAGTTCGTGCGGGCGTTGGTGGTCTCGCGGGTGACGATCATGCCGAGCTCGAACAGCAGAGGCTCCTCGGTGATCTGGTAGAGCGTGTGTTCGACGATGCCCAGGAAGAAGGCGGAGAGACGCGGGGCCGCGGCGCTGGGGGCGCTGGCGATGGCTTCGTCGCAGGCGGCGAACATGAGCCGGCGTTCCCGCTCCACGACGGCCGAGGCGATTGCCAGTTTTCCGGGGTGGAAACGGTAGAGATTGGCCGCGGACATGCCACAGTCGGCGGCGATCTCGCGCATCGAAGTCTTGGCGTAGCCGAAATGTCTGAAACGTTCGCGCGCTGCGTCCACGATGCTCGGAAACCGGCGGGTGGCCTCCGGTGCGGCGGACTGAATGCTGAATGCTTCGTTCATCGTTGATGCTCGGGAGACGGCAGGGTGTTCCGGCAGGTTTCAGCAAAGGCCGGCAAGACCAAATCGGGGCGTGGCCGACGAAACGCCGCCCTCGGGCGTGGAGCGAGGCCGCCGGACCCTCATTCGTTAGAGGAAAACGCCTGCGAACGGGCGGCACTCAATGGAAATAAGCGAGGAGCGAAAAGCCCGTTCGACTTCGCTCAGGGCAGGCGGGAAGCGAGAATGGATTCCAGCGGTTGGCGAGAGCGCTGTGGGCCGCCTTAACCTGGAGTGCGGAATCACGATTCCGCCTTTGGACACGAGCCTCGGCTAGTGCCTGGAGGTTTCGGAATCCGAAATCTCCACGGTGGGCGGTCGAGCCCGCTCGTTCCCTGAGCTGCGGGACGCCGAGGAGTCCCGTCGAAAGCGGAGCCGAGGCTCCGCAGTCCACATCGGACGAAGAAGCGAGGAGCGAGAAGCCCGTTCGACTTCGCTCAGGGCAGGCGGGAAGTGAGAATGGATTCCAGCGGTTGGCGAGAGCGCTGTGGGCCGCCTTAACCTGGAGTGCGGAATCACGATTCTGCTCTGCGCTGGAGGCTCGGCCTCCCGGCCCGTCGCCACCGCAGTCCACAACGGAAAATAAGCGAGGAGCGAGAAGCCCGTTCGACTTCGCTCAGGGCAGGCGGGAAGTGAGAATGGATTCCGGCGGTTGGCGGGTGCGCTGTGGGCTGCCTTAACCTGGAGTGCGGAATCACGATTCCGCTCTGCGCGGGAGGCTCGGCCTCCCGGCCCGCCTCACTCGAATGCGCAGAGCGATTCAATTCTGGCCGCCGAACCGTCGCGAAGCCACGAGTCGAGTTGGGACTGCTCCTTGAGCTGCTGGCCGCGCCCACGCGGGACGGCCAGGTAGCGCACGGGGAGGTCGGGCAGGGAGGTCATGTCGCCCCAGAGCTTCTCAAACTGCGCGACGGGCAGGATGTCCTCCTGGCCGTTGCCCCAGCGTTTCTTGACGTCCTTGAGCGTGACGTAGGTGGGCACGCGCGCGGCGAGGGCGCGGACGCCGGCGGCGACGCGGGCCGCGTCGGAGAGCGAGGCGCGGTCCACGCCGAAGAGCTCCAGCAGCGGATCGATGGCGATCCAGGTCGTGGCGGTATTGTAAAAGCTGAGACGAAACTCGTCCTCCTCGCGTGCGAGGGCGAGTCCCTCGACCAGGCGCAGCTGGCCGCCCACCCGCGCGAGCCCGCCGCCCCGGTCCTCGATGCGCCGGCGGATGACCTCGACGGACAGCGCGGCGCCGCCCCGGATGTGGCGACCGAGCAGCCCGGGTTCGAGCGAGGCGCCCAGGGTATCGATGTTGTGGAGCAACAGGTGTTCGAGCGCGGGCTGCTCGCGCAGCAGTGAGGCGAGCGTGCCGTTGAGCAGGAGGTTGGCGACCTCGTACCAGTGGCCCACGGGGTGCAGGCACTGGAGGGGGACATTGTCCGTATAGTCGGAGGCCTGGCCCGAGGACTGGGCCCACTCGATTAGCGCCTTGTGCAGGCTCAGGCGCATCTTCTCCTTCTGCGGATCGAGGCGCTGGCGGGGCATCTCCTCGAAGGCGAACCGGAGGTCGCGGACCATCGGGATCATGCGCAGTCCGATTGAGCGCCCCGGCGAGAGCACCAGGCGGCCGGGGTAGTTGAATTCCCCGTGCTCGGCCAGAAAGGCGGCCGTGGCGTCGTGCGTCAGGTGGCTCGTGGTGAAGAGGTGCGTGACGGGGCATCCGGCGGCCCGCGATGTGGCTCGGCTCTTGGCGAGGTGCGTCTCGATGAAACTGCGGTGGCGCCCCGCGAGCCGGGCGAAAGGATGGAGGGCCTTCACGGTTCCGGCGCCCTGGGTCCAGCGGCTGCCGGCGCCCGCGGCGAGCGTGACGACTGCGGCGCGGCCCTCGCACAGGGCCGCCCGGCCGATGGCCTCGGCCTCCGGCTCAGGCGAGTCCGCCGCCTCGACGTCGCCGGGTCGGACGTTCTCGACCTGGGTGCTGGCGGGAAGTCGGTTCTGGGCGAGCCCGATGCGGCCGGCGAGGAGGTCCTGGCGTATCCGCTCGTGTTGGACAGGATCGAAGCCGTTCGCCTGGAGCAGGTCCGCGAGCGAGGCGCGCGCGGCGGATCCTTCCGCGGCGGGCGCCGGGAAGATGCGCTGCACGAGCGCAGAGGCCAGCGGGTGGGTGCGGTCGAAGAGTTGTCGCGCGGAGAACCGGTCCATTTCCGCGCGCACCGCGCCGGGCAGTTGCCGCGGGTCGTGACGAAGCCAGCGCGGGACCATGAACAGGTAGTATTCGGGCGAAAGCAGTGCGTTGGATCCGGAGAGCAGTGCAGCCTGCGAACCGCGCTCGTTCAGCTCGAAGTCGTACACGACCGGATCCATCGCGAACGGCAGCGCGTGCTCGAGCGCGGCCTTGGTACGGCGCATGATTCCGAGGATCGTCCCGGCCGCCTCTGCGCGGTGCGCCGGATCCACCCAGAAACCCATGCCGCCGCCGGACATTCCGCCGAGCATGATGAAGCCCCGGAACACGGGCCCGAGCGCGGCACGAATTTCGGTCACAAGGCGCTCGGTGTAGGCGTTGCTGGCCCAGGGGATGACGGCCTGAAGCGGGCCGAAGAAATTCCGCGTGGTCAGCTCGGCGACGCGCGCGACTTCGCCGGCCTTCAGGGCTGCGACGATTTCGGCGAGGATCTGCTGGGCTTCCTGCCGGGCGCGCCACTCGCGGGGCAGTTTGAGGAGGTACTTTTCGGTGACCATCTCGAGGATGGGGCCGACGTTCTGGCTCATGCCCCCGTGCACGAGCACGAGCGAGGCCTGCAGCTCGCGCCGCGTCGCCTCGGAGATCGCGTCGGGGCCGAAGAGCGTGTGCCGCGGCAGCAATCGTCCACGGCTGGTGCCGTGCTCGCTGTCGCCGGGCTGGGCGAGTTCGCCCTGGATGAGCTTGATGCCGGGCCACACGCCGCCGCTGTCCTGCCAGCCCCCGCCCGATCCTCCGAGCCACTCGCCCAGGATGGCGCGGCTTGCGATTGTACGGCGTTCGTCCTCCGAAAGTCCGCCCGTTAGGGAAGCCACCTGGCCGGTGGCGCGCATGCACAGCGAGACCAGGCAGCCCAGGAGGTTGGTCGAGACTGCCAGGCGCGAGCCCTTGGGAATGTCGCGCACCTGGCTCGCGATCTCCAGTCCGCGCCCCGGACCGACGAGGCGGGAGAGCAGCTCTGCGAGTTCGTGACCCGAACCCTCCATGCCGGACGGGACGATGCCGGCGGCGATCACGGCTGCCTTGAGCAGGCCGAGGTAATCCTTGGCGAAATCGAAGACCTCCTCGATCGAGCGCACGTCCGCGGTGGCGCCGAGGTCGATGCTGGTGAGCCGGATCACGGGCTCGCCAATGACGCGTAGGAAGCCGCACACGGGGGGCCGGGGCTGCGGATCGCGTCCGTGCACACCGAGGTCGACCGACAGGTTCAACACGCGGGCGCCCTCGGGGTAGTCCATGCCGAGGAAGAAGATGTCGCTCCAGGCCGCGTGGGAGAGGTCCAGGCGCACGGCGGTCTCCTCGCGCAGCACGGGCATGAGCCCATCGGCCGCGGGGAGCGTCAGCTCCGGACGGATACGCAGCGGGTAATCGAGCGGATGGCCGGCGCGGAACATCCACTGGTTGCCGCGCACCTGGCGGACCGTGCGCTGGACCTGGTGGGCGAGGGTCTTGAACGCCAGGCCGGAGTAGGCGGCCGCGAGCGCGCTGCTCAGCGAATCCGACGAGCCGGCGTCGCGCTGATGGGCAAGGTACACGGCGATGGCCTCCTCGTAGCGGCGGTCCATGGCGAGCCGGTGTCCCTCGAACGGGATCGAGCCCTCCGACTGGTCGGGGAAGTGCAGCGGCAGGAAGTACCGGTGGAGCGCGGCGAGGAAGAACACGGCGCGCACGCGGTGGTAGAAATTGGTGCAGCGGTGACGGTACGACTCGAGTTCGTCGGCGAAGCCTTCGAGGGTGGCGCGGTCGGCGGCGGCGCACAGCGCTTCGAAGGCGGTGCTGTCGTCGGCGGTGCCCTCGACCAGGGCGATGAGGTGGGATTCCACGGCGGGCTCCAGGGCTTTGGGCCTCAGCGGCGTGCGCTCGAGTCGGCGGCGAGCTCCTCGGCCAGGACCGCGAGGACCTCGTCGCGGGCGGAGCCGTTGAGCCCGAGCGCGATCTGGGCGCGAAGCAGGCCGAAGGGCGCCTCGAGATCGGCGCGCCGGCCCGCGATTTCGACTGCGAGGTATTTCTCGCGTTGGGCGAGCCGGGCGAGCGAGGGCGACAGGCCGATCCGGCCCGCACCCGCCTCTGCGAGCGCCTGGTCGAGCAGGTCGAAGATCACCGGCGTGAGCAGGTGCATGCCGAAGAAACAGAGGTAATGACCGCTGCGCAGCCCGGGCACCACGCACTGCTGCTCCGCGACGGTGGGCGTCGGCTTCTCGATCACGTTCTCGATCTGGTAAAGCCCCTTGGCACCGGGCAGCAGGGAACCGGCGATCGTGCCGTAGAACTGCAGGAGGCTTTCGTGGGTGGCCTGGACCGCGGACAGGCAGCAGCGCTCCTGCGCGGCGACCTCGAGCAGCTGCCGAGTGCAGCTGGTCTGGGCGCGACTCACGTAGAGGTGGTCGCAGACCTGGAGCAGGAAGGGTTCGTCTCCCACGAAGTCGCGACCGCAGAGCACGGCGTGACCGTAGCCGAGCGGATCCGACTGCTCCACAAAGACGAGGTGGCTCTCGAAGGATTCGAGCACGGACTGGTAGGCGGGGCGGTCGCCTGGGGCGAGCACAAGCCCGACCTTTTCGATGCCGGCGTCGAGCAGCTCGGTGAGGATGATCGCGAGGGCGGGTTTGGACGTGCCGTCGCGGTCGGTGAGCGATTGCAGGGGCAGCCGGCGCTGGTGCGGGCCCGCCGCCGTGATCAGGGCTTTGCGGATTTTCGAGTCCATGCGTACGGGAGGTTTCAAGGTGCCGTGCCCCGATCCCCTGCGGCAAGCTGTTTTCCGCCTCTGGTCGGCGGAACGTCTACGTTGGGCGCCGTGACTACGCGACAACGGCGCTTGCCTGTTGCGTGTTCGGTCGTTGGGCTGCTCGCCTGCTTTCGCTCAAACCCGACACTGACGGTCCGTCCTAGCCCCGAGGCGGATGTCGCAGATTCAACCGAAGTTTTTCCCAAAACGAAATCCAACCCTACATCCATGAAGACTCGTCTCGTTGTTTCCCTTCTCGCTCTCGCCACTGCCGGATTTGCCGCGCCGGCCGCGTCCACGTCGGCTCCCGCGCAGGCTTCGGCCACGCCGGCTCCCTCGGTGTCGGCGCCGAGCGAAGCGTCCATCAAGGAACTGCTCGAGGTTTCGCACGCGCGCAGCCTGATCGACTCCGTGAACACGCAGGTCGAGGCCATGGTCCGTGCCTCGATGGCCCAGGCCGAGAAGGAGTACCCGGCGAATCCCGAGGCCACCAAGATCCTCAACGGGATGGTCGAGAAGATCAACGGGCTCCTGAGCCAGGAGCTGAGCTGGTCGACGATGGAGCCGCTGTACGTCCGAATTTACCAGCAGTCGTTCACCCAGCAGGAGGTCGACGGTCTGGTGGCCTTCTACAAGACCCCGGTGGGTGATGCGCTGGTGCGGAAAATGCCGCGCGTCATGCAGCTCGCGATGGTCGACGTGCAGCAGCGCGTGCGTGACTTCATGCCGAAGGCGCAGGCGATCTCGCACGAGACGATGGCTGAACTGAAGGCGCTCGATGCCAAGACCGCGGAGGCCAAGAAGGCCGCCGAGGCTCCCAAGGCGCCCGCCGCTCCCGAGCCCGCCAAGAAGTAAGCGGGAAGCTTGGTTGAACAGAAGCTATCGAAGGGAACGAAGAACAATCCGCTCACGACAGGATTGAGCGCGCTGATTTACTCATCGATTGGGTGAGGCAATTTGGGCTTGGCGATTTCGTACAATCGCTTGGCTCGACCTTCTTTGTTATCTTCGTTTCCTTCTGTTCACTGCGTCTTTTGAATTGATGAGCGGATACGCTCCTCCCGGCTCTTGCTTCAGCGGTTCTGTTCATCTGCCGCCGCTGAACCGGGAGGGCGGCGAGCCGGCAATCCGAAGCGGGCTGTGATTACGCCCGCTTGATCTCGAAGAACACGTCGGCGCCCTCGCCGGGCTTGCCGGAAATCTGAAGCGTGGAGCCGTGGGCGTTGAGCAGGGCTTCGCTCATGCGCAGCCCCAGGCCGAGTTTCTTCTTCTGCGCGTCGCTCAGGTCGCTGTTGCGCAGCTTGAGCAGCGGGAGATAGACGGAAGGATCGAGCCCGCAGCCGGTGTCCTTCACGTGGATTTCGCAGACGCCGTTCTTTGACGAGGCGGAGACGATGACACGGCCCTTCGGCGGCGTGGCCTTGATGGCGTTCGCGACGAGGTTGTTGAGCACCTGGGCCAGGC
>JAJXYI010000441.1 GCA_021780625.1 bacterium
CGATGCGGGCATGGACGCCCTTCGTCAGACGGCTGCGGCGGTCGCGAAGATCGACTGGGACTTCGTCTCCGTCACCTACGGAGCCGGCGGGAGCACGCGGCAGCGCACCGCGCAGGTGTCGCAGGTCCTAAAGGACGACTGCGGGCTGACCGTCATGCCCCACCTGACCTGCGTCGGCCATTCCCGCGCGGAGCTGGCATCGATCGCCGACACGCTTCACGCGGAAGGTTTTCGCAACATCATGGCGCTTCGTGGCGACCCACCCAAGGGCGCCGCCGAGTTCAAGGTCGCACCCGATGGGCTGAATCATGCCAATGAGTTGGTCTCCCTTCTCAAGGAGCGTCACGCGGACTTCTGCCTCGGCGTGGCGGGCTATCCGGAAAAGCATCCCGAGGCCCCGGATTTTCGGACGGACTTGGATAATCTGAAGCGCAAGGTCGACGCGGGCGCGGCGTTCGTCACCACCCAGCTGTTTTTCGAGAACGACCGCTACTACCGCTTCGTCGACCACTGCCACGCCGCTGGCATCCGGGTGCCAATCGTGCCCGGCATCATGCCCGTGTTGTCGTTCAAGCAGATCCAGCGCATCACTTCACTTTGTGGAGCGGCGCTGCCCGCGCCGCTCGCGCGCCGGCTGGAGATCGCGGAGGGCAGCCCGGATGTGGTGGAGATCATCGGCATCGACTGGGCCCTCACCCAGATTCGCGACCTGCTTCGCCACGGAGCCCCGGGCTACCACCTGTACATTCTCAACCGGGCCAAGGGCGCACTCGCGCTCGCCGCCGGACTGAGCGATTGAGCCGGGAGAACGATTACCCTCCGGCAAACACCGGCTTGAATCCGGCTTCGACCAGCACCTTCGCCGCCTCCTGACGCTTGTCGCCCTGAATCTCGATACGCCCGTCCTTCACGCTGCCTCCGCAGCCACAGGCGCGCTGTATCCGTTTTGCGATATCCTCCTTTTCCTGGGGGCTGATGCCGAGGAAGCCCGAAATCACCGTCACCGTCTTCCCACCGCGGCCGGCCGTCTGGCGGACGATGTCCACACGCCCCCGAGACCGCGCCGGTTTTCCCGGTGATGGCGCGGTCGACTTCTGCTCAACCGGCTTGCCCGCGGGCAGTTGAGGCATGCCCTGAATCGCCGCAAATGGGTTGCTTTTAAGGGCGTCGCCGCCGTCCGTGGGGATTCGGTTACTGCTCATTCAGGGACAGGCTGATCATCCGTCCGGCGCCGCGCAAGACGCCGATTCACAGCAGGCTGCGCAGCTTGTCCGAGGCGGAATCCGGTCTATTAGTAACTATTCTTGTTATTCTTACGAGACTCGGCCGCCCCGTATACCGCCGGACCCAAGCTTGAGAAGGCGCGACAAGACCCTAGAGTTTTGTTTAATCGAGAACCTCGAAAAAACCTATCCATCCTTCAAGTACGGGCGACACCGAGAACCTGAATCGGGCCGCCCGGCGCCTCGAAGGAGTCACGTTCATGAATTCCTTTACGCTTCCGACTTATGCGAATGCCGGTGTCATCGAGACCGCCTATCAAGCCTGGCTTGAGAATCCGGACTCGGTCGACCCCACGTGGCGCGCCTTTTTTCAAGGCTTTGCGCTGGGTTCGGGAGGTCAGCTTCCGATCAATGCCGCAACCGTCGGCCAAAGCGCCGCGGAGGCGGGGGTCAACATCCTCGACAGCGCGAAGCAGGCGCAGGTGCTGCGCCTGATCAACGCCCACCGGGCGCACGGCCATCTCCAGGCCCATCTGGATCCCCTCAGCGATCCGCCGCCGGAGTTTCCACGCCTGAGGCCGGACCACTACGGGCTGAAGGAGTCGGACCTGCAGGAGACCTTCAATGTCGGCACCTACCGCGGGGGCGGCCAGATGCGCCTGGCCGACCTGCTCGCGTCGCTGCGCCGCACCTACACCGGTCACATCGGTGTCGAATACACGCACGTCCAGGACACGGAGGCGCGGGCGTGGCTTCAGCAGCACATGGAGGCCTGCGAGAACCAGCCGGGCTTCACGCGCGACCAGAAGATTCGCATCATGCGCCGGCTCTACAAGGCCGAGCTGTTCGAGCGGTTCCTGCACACGAAGTACGTCGGCCAGAAGCGCTTCGGCCTGGAAGGCGGCGAGACCTTCATCGCGGCGCTCGACGCCCTGATCGAGCACTGCCCCGAGGTCGGCGTCGAGGAGATCGTCATGGGCATGGCCCACCGCGGGCGCCTCAACGTGCTCACGAGCATCATGCGCAAGCCCTTCGAGCTGCTGTTCGAGCAGTTCTCCGAAAACTACCTCCCCGACATGGTGGGCGGCGACGGCGACGTGAAGTACCACCTTGGATACGAAGCCGTGCTCGACACGACTGACGGGCACAAGATTGAGATGCGCCTCGCCGCGAACCCCTCCCACCTCGAGGCCGTCGACCCAGTCGTCGAGGGCAAGGCGCGCGCGCGCCAGCGCATCCGCAGCGATGCCGAGCGGCGGAAGGTCCTCCCGTTCCTCGTGCACGGCGACGCCGCATTCGCGGGACAGGGCGTCGTGGCCGAGACACTCAATTTCTCCCAGCTCCCCGGCTACCGCACGGGCGGCACGCTGCACTTCGTCATCAACAACCAGATCGGCTTTACCACGCTGCCGAGCGACTCGCGCTCCACGCACTACTGCACGGACGTGGCGAAGATGATCGAGGCGCCGATCCTCCACGTGAACGGCGACGATCCCGAGGCCGTGTGCATGGCCACGCGGCTCGCGCTCGAGTTCCGAGTGAAGTTCCGGCGCGATATCGTGATCGACATGTATTGCTACCGGAAGCACGGGCACAACGAGAGCGACGAGCCCGCCTTCACCCAGCCGACGCTCTACAAGAAGATCGCCGTCCATCCGCCGGTCACCACGCTCTACACGCAGCGGCTCATCGCCGAGGGCTCGATCACCGAGGACGAGGGCGTGGCCGTCCGCGCCGAATACAGCGCCGCGCTCGACGCGCACCTCGCCAAGGCCAAGGAAAACGAGGCGAAGAAGGCCCCCAAGCGCGCGGCAATGCAGGCGGACCCGAAGGCTGTCTTCCAGGGCTCCACCGGCTTCTTCCAGCCGGCCTACCATTTTCATCCGATCGAGACCGGCGTGAAGCCCGAGGTGATCGAGCAGGTCGTCCGCGGACTCACCACGGTGCCGGAGGGCTTCCAGCCCAATCCGAAGATCAAGCGCTTCATCGACGGCCGCCTGCACGCCTTCAAGGAGGGCGGCCCGATCGACTGGGCCTTCGGCGAGGCACTCGCCTTCGGCACCCTCCTGGCCGAGGGCACCCCAGTGCGCCTCAGCGGACAGGACTGCGAGCGTGGCACCTTCAGCCAGCGCCACGCGGTGCTCTACGACACCGAGACGCGCGAAGCCTTCACACCGCTCAATCACATCGACGACAAGCAGGCCCGGTTCTGCGTCTACAACTCGGTCCTCTCCGAGGCCTCCGTGCTCGGCTTCGACTACGGCTATTCTATGGACTACCCCCAGATGTTGTGCATCTGGGAAGCGCAGTTCGGCGATTTCGCCAACGGAGCCCAGGTCATCATCGACCAGTTCATCACCTGCTCCGAATCGAAGTGGCAGCGCGCGAGCGGCATCGTGATGTTCCTTCCGCACGGCTACGAGGGCCAGGGTCCCGAGCACTCCTCCGCGCGCCTGGAACGCTACCTCCAGCTCTGCGCCGAAAACAACCTGCAGGTCGTCAACATCACCACCCCCGCCAATCTCTTCCACGTGCTCCGCCGCCAGATGCGGCGCGATTTCCGCAAGCCGCTCATCGTGATGTCGCCGAAGTCGCTCCTGCGCCATCCGGCCGCCGTCTCCAAGCTGGCGGATTTCCAGGCGGGCGCGTTCCAGGAAATCATCGACGATACGACCCGCGACGCAAAGAGCCCGAAGGCCGGCCGACTCATCCTGTGCAGCGGCAAGGTCTATTACGACCTGATCGACTACCGCACTCGCAACAAGATCGACGACGTCGCCATCATCCGCGTCGAGCAGCTGTATCCGCTCCACCGCAACCGCCTCTCCGAAATCGCAGACCAGTACTCGGGCGCCCGCCTCGTGTGGTGTCAGGAGGAACCCCAGAACATGGGCCCCTGGAGCTACATCGCCCCGCAGCTCGAGCAGATCTTCGGACGCAAGGCCGCCTACGCCGGTCGCGACGCCGCCGCGTCCCCCGCCGTCGGCACGCTCTCCATCCACCGTCTCGAGCTGTCGGCGCTCCTCCAGGACGCCTTCTCGCTCTGATCCTCCGGCATTCCTCGTTTCACTGCATAGGCGGCCCCGGTTTTGGTTGCGTGGGCCGCTCGATGTGGTGTCAATCCCTGTATCATCAACCCCATTTCCACCATGGCCAAATTCGACGTCGTCATCCCTCCCATGGGTGAATCCATCAGCTCAGGCGTGCTCGCCAAGTGGCACGTGCAGAACGGCGACCTGGTGAAGAAAGACCAGGTCCTGTACGAGCTGGAGACCGACAAGATCACGTCCGAAGGCCTCGCCGAGGCCTCCGGCCGGATCACGTTCAAGGTCGAGGAGGGCACCGAGGTGAAGATCGGTCAAGCCGTCGCCTCGATCGACACGGAGGCCGCCGGCGCCGCCCCTGCCGCGGCTCCGACCACGGCCGCCGCCGCTGCTGCTGCCCCCGCTTCTCCCGCCGTGCGCCGGATCTCCGAGGAGACAGGAGTCGACCCGTCGAAGGTCGCCGGCAGCGGCAAGGCCGGACGTGTCACCAAGGGAGACATGCTGTCCGCCGTCGAGGCTGCGGCCGCGAAGCCCGTCGCACAGCCGCCCGCGCCCGCCCCTAAGCCAGCCCCGGCGGCCGCCCAGCCCACAGTGCCGGTGATCACGCCCAATTCCACCCCGCGCCAGAACCGCCGGCGCATCTCGCCCCTGCGCGCGAAGATCGCCCAGCGACTCATCTCCGCCCAGCACGACGCCGCCATGCTCACGACCTTCAACGAGGTCGACATGTCCGCCGTCATGGCCCTGCGCGCGAAGTACCAGGACGAGTTCGTGAAGCGCAACGGCATCAAGCTCGGCTTCATGAGCTTCTTCGTGAAGGCCGTCGTGCACGCCCTCCAGGAGGTGCCGGCCGTCAACACGATGATGGACGGCGACTTCATCGTCGAAAACCACTTCTTCGACATCGGCGTCGCCGTATCCACCGACAAGGGACTGCTGGTCCCCGTCGTGCGCGACTGCGACAAGCTGCCGATGGCGGGCGTCGAGAAATCCCTCGCCGACGCGGCCACCAAGGCCCGCGAGGGCCGCATCGCCCTCGCCGACCTCGACGGCGGCGTGTTCACCATCACCAACGGCGGCATCTTCGGCTCGATGCTCTCCACACCGATCATCAATCCGCCCCAGTGCGCCATCCTCGGCATGCACGCCATCCAGGAGCGCGCCGTGGTGCGTGACGGGCAGATCGTGATCCGCCCGATGATGTATCTGGCTCTCAGCTACGACCACCGCCTGGTCGACGGCCGCGAGGCCGTCACCTTCCTGGTCAAGGTGAAGCAGGCGATCGAGGATCCCTCGCGCCTTCTGCTCAGTCTCTAGGCCCGGCACGCATCCGCGCCGGCTCGCGCCGCCGGGAAGGCGGCAATCCATCGGTATCCACATGACGACCTACGATCTCATTGTCATCGGCGCCGGCCCCGGCGGCTACGTGTGCGCGTTCCGCGCCGCCCAGCTCGGCCTCAAGGTGGCGCTCGTCGAAAAGCGCCCCGCCCTCGGGGGCACCTGCCTGAACGTCGGCTGCATCCCGACCAAGGCCCTGCTCCATACGACGGAGCATCTCGTCTTCGCCCGCGACCATGCCGCCGCGCACGGCATCAAGCTCGGCTCCGTCGAGGTCGACCTCGCCGCGCTGCTCAAGCGCAAGGACGCCGTCGTCGCCAAGCTCACCGGCGGCGTCGCCCAGCTCGCCAAGGCCCGCAAGGTCGCCGTGTTCACCGGCACCGCCTCCTTCCTCACGCCCACCTCGATCGAGATCGTCGATCCCGCCAAGACCGAGCTGAAGACCACGCTCTCCGCGACAAACATCGTGATCGCCACCGGGTCCGTGCCGGTCGAGCTGCCCTTCCTGAAGTTCGACGGCAAGACCGTCGTCTCCAGCGACCACGCGATCGCCTTCGACTCCGTGCCGAAGAAGCTCGCCGTCGTCGGCGGTGGGGCGATCGGACTCGAACTCGGTTCCGTCTGGGCCCGCCTGGGCAGCCAGGTCACGGTCGTCGAATTCCTCCCGAAGATCGCCGCCAACTACGACGACGATGTAGTCCGCGCCTTCACCCGCCTGCTCGAAAAGCAGGGCCTCAAGATCGAGACCGGCGCGAAGGTCACCGGCCTAAAGAAGAACGGCGCGTCCTCCGTGCTCACGGCCGAGCGCGACGGAAAGCCCATTGAGGTCGAGGCGGACAAGATCCTCGTCGCCGTCGGACGTCGTCCCTGCACCGAGGGCCTGGGGCTCGAGAAGGTCGGCGTCGCGCTCGACGAGAAGAAGCGCATCGCCGTCGACCGCCAGCTGCGCACCAACGTGCCCGGCGTGTGGGCCATCGGAGACGTGGTCGCCGGGCCGATGCTCGCGCACAAGGCCGAGGAAGACGGCGTGGCCGTCGCAGAGTGGATCGCCGGAAAGGCGGGCCACATCAACTGGGACCTCGTGCCCGGCATCATCTACACCGACCCCGAGGTCGCCGGCGTCGGCCTGGGCGAGGACGCAGCGAAGGCAAAGGGCCTCGCCGTGCGCACGGGGAAGTTCAATTTCGCCGCCAACGGACGCGCCATCGCCGCCGACGCCGTGGACGGCTTCGCGAAGATCATCGCGGATGCCAAGACCGACCGCATCCTCGGCGCGCAGATCCTCGGCCACGGGGCCGGCGAGCTCATCGCGGAAGTCGTCTCCCACATGGAGTACGGTGGCAGCGCGGAGGACCTCGCCCGCACGATCCACGCCCATCCCACGATGAGCGAGGCCGTGAAGGAAGCCGCGCTCGCGGTCAGCAAGAGCGCCATCCACAGCCTCTGACCGCCCGCGCGCGGCGAATCCCGCCGCGCGCTCGATTTGCCCTTGCGCCCCGGGGAGCTCTTTGCGCCCATCTGCCTGACTCATGGATTCGCCCTCCCCACACGCGGACGCCGGCCAGGCGACCGTCCCGCCGATCGACTTCCGCGCCCAGCTCAACGACGAGCAATACGCAGCGGTGACGGCTGAGCCGGGGCCCCTGCTCGTGCTCGCGGGCGCCGGCTCGGGCAAGACGCGCACGCTCACCTACCGCGTCGCCTACCTGCTCTCCCAGGGCGTACCTCCGGGCGAAATCCTCCTGCTGACCTTCACCAACAAGGCCGCAAAGGAGATGCTGCACCGGGTCAACGAGCTCACAGGCGTCGTGCCCGGACGTTTCTGGGGCGGCACTTTTCACAGCATCGGGCACCGCACCCTGCGCATGTTCGGCGATAGTATCGGGATTCCCAAGACGTTCACGATCCTCGATGCCGAGGAGGCCGACAGCCTGCTGCGCGACGTCGTGGAGACCTCCGACAAGGGCTTCTTCAAGGACAAGACCCACCCGCGCCCCGGCCCGCTGTTCGAGATGATCTCCCTCTCGAGGAACACGCAGGCGGATCTCTTC
>JAJXYI010000146.1 GCA_021780625.1 bacterium
GACGACGATGCCGCCGACCGTTTCGCCGTCGCCGTTCAAGTCCGCGATGCCGCGGCGCATGTCGGGCCCGAGCTGCACGTTGGCCACTTCGCCGAGCAGGACCGGCGTGCCGCCCGGGCCAAGGCCGACGGCGACCTGGCGCAAATCATCGACCCCCTGGATGTAGCCTTTGACACGGAGGATGAATTCCTTCTCCGACATCTCCAGCGACCGGCCGCCGACCTCGCCATTGCTGCGCTGCACCGCCATGGCGACGTCGCTGATCGAAAGATTGTAGGCGTGCAGCCGGTGTGGATCGACCGTGATCTGGTACTGCTTCACGAAACCGCCCACCGACGCGACCTCCGCCACGCCCTCGACGCTCGCGAGCTGGTAACGCAGGAACCAGTCCTGCATCGAGCGGAGTTGCGCGAGATCGTGGTTCTTCGAGTTGAGCGAGTAGATGAAGGCCCAGCCGACGCCGGTGGCGTCGGGTCCGAGCCGCGGCGCGACATTGGCGGGCAGGCTGCCCTGGAGTCCGTTGAGGTACTCGAGCACCCGGCTGCGCGCCCAGTAGGGATCGGTGCCGTCCTCGAAGATCACATACACGAACGAGAACCCGTAGAACGAATACCCGCGCACGACCTTGGCGTCGGGCACGGAAAGCATCTTCGCGGTGATCGGGTAGGTGACCTGGTCCTGGATCAGCTGCGGCGCCTGGCCGGGCCACTCGGTGTAGATGATGACCTGGGTGTCGGATAGGTCCGGGATCGCGTCGAGCGGGATGTGCCGCATCGCGTACACGCCGCCGAGTGCGACGGCGAGGGCGGCAACCACGACCGCGACCTTGTTGCGGAGCGAGAAATCGATGATGGACTTGAGCATGGCGATCGTGGCTCAGGGTTTCGCCGCGGCCGTGGGCACCGCTGTTTCTGGCGTTGGCTTGAGCATCTTCTGGATCGCCTCCTGAAGCTGGCTTTCGGAATCGAGCATGAACTCTCCGGAGGTGACCACTCGGTCGCCAGCGTTGAGCCCGCTGAGCACGATGTCACGTCCACCGTCGACCTCGCCACCGAGCACGACGGTGCGGGGCTCGAAGACGCCGCCCGGGAGCGCAACGAAGGCGACGTTCTCCTTGCCGCTGCGAACCACCGCGGAATTGGGTACGAGCAGGGCGCTGGCGGCGAGGTGCACCGGAATCCGGACCTCGGCAAACATGCCCGGGCGAAGCATCCCGCCCGGATTCGGGAGTGCGATTCGCGCGACGGCGCTGCGGGTGTCGTTTTCCACCTGGGGCAGGATCTGTTCGATCGTGGCTGGGTATTCGGTGTTCATGCCGTAGGTCATGCGGACGGACACGGCCTGGCCCTGGGCGACGCCCATGAGGTCCCGCTCGTAGAGCTGGGCGTTGACCCAGACCCTGGACAGGTCGGCGAGGTGGAAGAGCGGCTCTCCGGCGCGGACCATCTGGCCCTCGACGATGTTCTTGAGGGTCACGACGCCGTCGGTCGGGGCGGGAAAGGGATAATCTCGCCGGGCCTTGCCGGTCCGGGCGATCGAAGCGATGAAGGCATCCGACACGTCGAGCAGACGGAGGCGCTGGAGGGCCGCGCGCGTGAGCGGACCGGGGGTGCCCGGCTCGGATTTGAGGGCGACGAGGTAGTTGAGCTCGGCGTTGTAGAGCTCGGGTGAGTAGATCTCGAAGAGCGTCTGGCCCGCGCGGACGCTGGTCCACGTGGCGTTGACGGCGAGCCTGTCGATCCAGCCGTCGAAGCGCGTGGTGACCACGCTCAGTCTCCGTTCGTCGTAGGCGACGATGCCCACAGTGCGCAGCGACCGGATCGCGGGGCCGCGCTCCACGAGGCTGGTCTTGAAATTCATCTCCTGGATCGTCTGTGGATCGACCGTGATGGCGTCGGCGTCGGAGGCGGCCGCCCGGGTGACGCCCTCGTAGACGGGTACCATCTCCATTCCCATTGAGTCCTTGCCCGGTTTCTTGCTGATCTCGGGGAGCATCGTGGACTTGTAGTATTTGATTGTCCGGTGCGCCGGTTCGGAGCTGGCGGCCGCCTTGCCCATCCGCATGGGCTCAAGCTTCATGCCACAGATGGGGCAGTTGCCTGGCTTGTCGCGAACGATCTGCCGGTGCATGGCGCAGGTGTAGAGCTGCTTGGCGGCCAGAAGGCGTGCGGGGGCCACGAGTGCGACAAACAATCCCAGCCACAGGGCGGAGGTGAGTGCGGCCCGGGCAGGTCGGGAGATTCGAATCAGGAATGGCATCCGATTGGCGGAAGAGTTCATGACTGGGAAGGGATGGCGTTGAGCTCAGGGTTGAGGGCCGGGATCGCGCCAAGGTCGCTGGCGGCGAGGCGGACGACATCGGCGAAGGCGAGGTCGCGCATGCGCTCCGCATCGACGCGTTCGATGGCGAGTTCGAGGCGCATGAGGTGGAGCCGGATAAGTCCGTCGATCCCGCCGTTTCCAGTGCCGTAAGCGGCCTCGCCGGAAGCGAGGTCGCGGTCGATCCTGGGGAATGCGGACGTGTCGATGTAGCGGAGCGTTCGCTCTGCGGAGCGAAGCCGTGCCAGGCCGTCAGCCAGGTTGGCGGCGAGTGAAAGCTGGCGCGCGTCGAGGTTCTCGACGCTTGCGCTGCGACGCGCCTTGGCGGAATCCATGATGGCGCGTATCCGCTCGCGCCACACCGGCAGGCTGAGGGATGCGGTGGGCCGGTAGAGCAGGGGATTCATTTTCAGGTCGGCCATGAGTCCGGCGGAGAAGTCGGGCGTGCCGGCGATCGAGGCGACCCCGATCTGGGCTTCGGCCATGTCGACGGCCGACCGCAGCGAGGCGAGCTCGGGATTTCCTGCGAGAATGCGCGCCCACAGGGTCGCAGTGTCGGGGAGTGCGGAATCGGTGAAGGAGACTGACGGCCAAGCGGGATCCGGATCTCCGGGGGCGAGGCCAAGCGCGGCTTTGAAGTGGGCGCGCGCGGCTGCCTGTTCATCGCGCAAATTGGCGAGCTCGAGCGCAAGTTTGCGGGTCGCGTCGATGCTGGCGGACTGGGCATCGAGGCTCATCGTCCCGCGGTCTGTCTCGTACGAGGCCTGGTTTGCGCTGGTGAGGCGCTGCATGAGGGCCGTCATCTGTGCGCGGAGGGCGATCGAACGATCGATGGCGACCAAGTCCGTCCAGGAACGCCTGAGGCTGTCGGTCACGCTGACGAGCGTGGCCACGTAGGCCTGGTGGGCGAGGTCGCTGCGGGCGACGGCCTCGCGGGTCATGGCGACCCGTTTTTTCGGCCCGAGCAGGTCGATCATGAATCCTGGCATGAGCGATTTCAGGGAATTCGTGATATCGGCCTGGAAGGTGAGCTTCGGGTCGGGCAGTGCGCGTTCGGGGGCGATGGCGTACACCGAAGCGCGCCACTCGTCGTAGGCTGCAGCGACTTCCGGACGATGAAGCAGGGCGAAGCGGAGGTAGTCGCCGGGGGTTGATTCCGGACCGGGTGGCTGGGGGGCCGCCGAGTGCGTGCCGGGTCGAATCACCTCTCCGACCGCGGTGACGCCGCGGCTTTGAGCGCGTTCGGCCGATGACGGTGCGAGTGCGCAGCCTGCCGAGGCGAGGAGAAGACCGGCGATGCCCAGAGTGGAGCCCGCGCGGAGCGCACGGAAATTCCGGTGAGGAGAGGACGCAGCATCGGGCGTGGAGTGCATTTCGTGTGGATCGCTTGTCGACTGCCTGGCGGGCCGAAGCCCGGCGCGAGCCGTCATCGGGAATTACACTTGGGCCAAACTAATCCCTCGAAATGGGCGAAATGTTTTTTTTGAGGGATTTTTGCGGGTGGCGGGTACACACTGTGCAAATCCCATGAACAACGAAGAACACAGAGTCCGGCAGGCGCTCGCCGAGTGGCGCTTGGAACCGGAAGCGGACCCGGGTTTTCGCGCCCGTGTCTGGCAGAGGATCGATCGTGCGGTATCGTCGGAAACGTGGCCGGTCTACGTACGGCGCAACGCGGCTTCGGTCGCCCTTGCCCTGGGTCTGGCCCTGGTGGCGGGTGGGTGGTTTGGTCGGGTCTATGCGCAGCAGCAGGTCAAACACGACCGTGAGAGGCTCGCCTGGGACTATCTCGCGTCGATCGACGCGCGTTACCAGGCGGACCAGATGATGAAACGATGAGGAACTTCCTGATCAGCGTGGTCCTGATCGTGGCTGCCGGTGCGGCGGCTTGGACCTACGCGTATCGGCGATGCTGCGACCCGGACCTCAGGGCGGCTGCCCGCGCCGGCGACGCGGAGCACTGGCTGCGCCGCGAATTCAACCTGAACGACGCCCAGATGGCGGCGATCGAGAAGCTGCAGACCGACTACGCAAAGGAATGCAGCGTGCACTGCCAACGGATCATGGAGGCAAAGGAGGCGCTGATGGCGCTCGAGTCCGGATCGAATATCCCGGCCACTCGGTTGACGATGGCCCGCACGGAAGTGGCGCAACGCGAGGCGGATTGCCGCGATGCGATTCGCGCGCACCTCCAAAAGGTTGCGGCCCTGATGCCTCCGGCCGAGGGCCGCCGGTACCTGGCGATGCTCCTCCCGAAAGTCGACGCCTTCCGCCACGAAGGCGCGCCGAATCTGCGACTCGATCCGTGAGCGACGACAACGCAGTCGCTCCCGCCGACGAGGTGTTGATGTCGCGTGTGCGCGCGACGGCGGATGCCGCTGCGTTCAATGAACTGATGGTCCGCTGGGAGATTCGGGTGAAACGCTACCTTGCCCGCGTGCTTCAGAATCAGGCCGAGGCCGAGGACCTGGCGCAGGAAACGTTTGTGCGAATCTACTCTCACCGGGATCGCTATCGCGACGGGGCCCGATTCTCGGCCTGGCTGTATGCCATCGCGGCGAACCTGGCGCGAAACCGCCTGAGGTGGTGGCGGAGGCGTCCGTCGATCGCGCTCGACGCGTGGTCACCCGACGACGACCGGTCGGCGCCGGTCGAGATCGCCGATCCTGCAGCGGGGGAGTCGGTGGTTGAGGGACGGGAACGTGCGTTGATCGTGCGCGAGGCGGTTGCCGCCCTGCCTCTGCGACTCCGCGAGGTCGTGGTGCTTTGCGAATACGAAGCCCTGAGCCAGGTCGAAGCGGCGGAAGTCCTGGGTACGACGGCGAAGGGCGTGGAAACCCGACTCTATCGGGCGCGGGCGGTCCTTCGCTCAAAACTCGGCTTCCTGGCGGGCTGAACCGGACGCCGCGTCTCACCTGACCCGGGTGTAGGTGTCGCCGAAAAGCGTCAGCAGATCCGGATTCGAGACTTCGATCAGTCCCCGCGGACTGAGGTTGACGAAAAGCTTCTTTTCCCGGCGTCCGAGCGTGTAGGTGCAGGGAATCTGTGATGAGACGGACCCCAGCGGACCGTAGAGGACCAGGCTGGCCGTGCCGTCCGCACGGATGACGATCCCGCGGTCCCCGGGGCGGGAACCCGTCGTGAACGTCCCGACCAGGTTGTTTCGGATGCGTGCGAACTCGGACTTGTCGGCAATTGGTGCGAGCGGCGGCGGGATGTTCACGTTGTCGATGTAGAACGCCGAATAGAGGGTGTATCCATTCAGCGACAGACCGACGACGAGCATGGCTAGGGCGATCCAGGGCTGGATTCGGCGAATGCGTCGTGCGGGCTGCTGCGGGTCCTCGCCGCTTCCAGAGCTACCCGGGGCGGGGCCAAGCAGAGTGACGATCTCGTCGGCCGTATGCTCGGAAGCCCCGGCGGGCGCGTTTTCGAGATCGTACAGAAACAGCCGGGTTTCGCTGGTCCTGACCATGAACCGCCCCGCGTTGGTGGAGATGGCGACCTGCGGGGCCGCCTCGTGGTTTTGCACGGGGTCGATCCGGCTGAAGGCATCCAGGATCGCGTGGAGACGAGTTTCGGGGACGAGCCCGATTTCGCGCGAGCCGTAGTCCGAATGGGCTGAGGAAAGGTCCTCGGACAGATTGGTCGTGGTGACCTTGAACATTGGGTCAGTATTCGATGACGTAGACCGGCTCGTTGTAGAATCCCAGCCGGAAGGAGCCGGTTGCAAGGTTGCCGTCGTCGAAACGGCGGTCGATGTCGGAGAGCTGTATCCGGTCTGCGCTCACGGCGCTGTCGCCGGTGGAGGTGATCCCGATTGCGGCGCGCACGTGCTGCCCTGCCTGTTCGACATTGGTGTCCCAGACATAATAGCCGCCGATGGGCGTCTTGCGGGTCCAGGCGGACTCACGCAGGTAGCCGGCCATGCCGGCGGGGAAGGCGCCGGCTGCGCTCGGGGTGGCGGGCCAGTCGCCGTTTTCCTGGAGATAGTGCTGGAACGCCTGGGAGAAGACCCGGAGGTCGTTGATGACCGCCTCGCTGCGCGCGGTGATGATGGCGGACTTGATCTGTGGAACCGCGATGGCGGCGACGAGGCTGATGATCAGGACGACGACACCGATCTCAACCAGGGTGAAGGCGCGGGTGCCGGAGCACGAGCGGGCGTTCAAACGGCGCTCGGACGGGTATTGGCTGGATTGGCGCATCGCTCGATTCCCAGCATGTGGGAACCGGGCGCCGGCGCAAGCGCGGGAACTCGTTCGGGGGCGGCTTACTTGGAAAGCTCGACCTTGAAGTGGTCGAGCGAAGTGCCCTCGAGCTGCTGAAGGGCGGCGACCGCGATGCGGAGCGTGACCTTGGCCTGGAGTTCGCTCATGCGGGTCTGCTCGAGATTGTCCTGGGATTGAAGCACGAGCTGGGCGGTGGACAGGCCTGCGGCGAAACGCGCGCGTTCGAGCTCGTACTGCTGCTCGCTAAGGTGGGTGGCGGTCGCGGCAACCTTCACGCTGTCGAGGTTGGCTCGGACGGCGCGAACGGCGGAGCGAACCTGAAGCATGAGGTTCTGCTCCAGCTGCAGGAGTTGGGTGCGGGATTGGTCGAGCGTATGGAGGGCGGAGCGGTAGCGGGCGTTCTCCGCCTTGAGGCCCCAGGGCATCGAGAAGGTGACACCCACCTGCCAGGCGTAGCCGCCATTGCTGCCGATTTCATTGAAAGCGCGCGAGGCCGTGGCTTCGCGGGTGTTGTAGCCGAGGCTGGCTCCGAGATCGAGGGAAGGCAGGCGGGCATTCCGGGCGGTGGAGGCGTCGATCGCGTACTGCTTCACCGTCATCTGGGAGGCCAGCAGGTTGGGCTGGTTGTCCCGGGCCAGCTTGTAGGCGGCGTCAAAGGACGGGACGTCGATCGAGACGGTCGGGAAGCGCACGGGCCGGAGCACGTCGGTGAATTCGAATTGGCCGATCAGATTGAAGAGGCCGTCCTGGCTGTCCTGAAGCGACTGCATTGCGAGGATGACGCCCTGGCGCGCCTGCTCGACGCCAACCTTGGCCTGGAGCACATCGAGATCGGTCGCGACGCCGACCTGACGGCGGGAGACGGCCTCATTGTAGAGGGCCTGGGCGAGCTCGAGGCTGTGTTTCTTCACGCCGAGCTGGTCGAAGTTGAAGCACAGGTTGTAGTAGGCGTTCTCCACGTTATCGATGACCTGGAGGACGCTGCCCTTGTAGGCGAGGGAGGCGATGCCGACGCCGAGCTTGGCGCGGCGGATTGCGGCCAGATTGGCGGTGGTTCCAGCGCCCGAGAGGAGTGGCTGGGTGAGAT
>JAJXYI010000283.1 GCA_021780625.1 bacterium
GAGGCCGGTCATCGACGGAAAGATCAAGCCCGACCAGCTCGAGGCGCTCATGAGCGCCGAGCTCGATGCAAAGGCCGAGGAGGCGGACCATCCCATCCATGTGCTTGCACTCGTGGGCGACTCGCTGCCCGGCATCGGCATCGTCGCCGCGGTGCTCGGCATCATCAATACGATGGCGTCCATCGCCGATGGCCCCGAAGTGGTCGGCGAACGCGTCGCCGCTGCGCTCACCGGCACCTTTCTCGGTGTGTTCTGCGCCTACGGATTCGTGAATCCGATCGCGAATCGCCTGAAGTTCAACAACGCCAGCGAACAGCAGTATCTGCGCTGCATCCTGGCGGCCGTGGCCGGCTTCGCGAAGGGCCTCGCTCCGCTGACCGCCGTCGAAGTCGCACGCCGCTCGCTCGACAGTGGCGTGCAGCCGGGCGCCGAGGAACTCGAGACCAAGCTCAAGGCTCTCTCGACCGGCACCAAGTAACCGGCCTCCACTGAAGACCTCATGGCGCGCAAGAAAAAGGCCGAAGCCCACGGAGGAGCGTGGAAGGTTGCCTACGCCGACTTCGTGACGGCGATGATGGCCTTGTTCATGGTCCTGTGGATCAGCGCCCAGGATAAAAAGATCCTGCTCGCCACCTCGCGCTATTTTCAGAATCCGTTCAACTCACCGCTCGAGAAGAGTTCGGGCGTGATGGAGTTCAATTCCGACAAGGCCAGCCAAGGTGGCTCCAGGGATGACGCCCAAGGCGGTTCCTCCAAGCCGCAGACCAGCCCAAAGGAGATCGACCTGCAGTTCCTCAATTCCGTCGCGAAGGATTTTTACCGGCTCCTCAACCTCCAGGAGGATCTCGCGGACAAGCCGATCGACATCCAGGTCACCAGCGACGGACTCCGCATCACGCTGTTCGACCGTGCCCGCAAGCCGCTTTTCAAGGGAAACACCTCCGAGTTCACCGAGTGGGGACGATTTGTGATGCAGAACCTCGCCTGGATCATCGACCGCTACAAATTCAAGGTCGTCATCGAGGGCTACACCAAGAGCGGCCTGTCGTTCACTCGGAAGGATTATTCGGATTGGGACCTTTCGACGGACCGGGCCAACGCCTCCCGGCGTGCGCTGACGTATTACGCGGTCGACCCGAGATTCGTCGAGCGCGTGACGGGCTACGGCGACACGCGCCCGGTCCAGGGTGAACCGAGCAGTTCCGATTCGAATCAACGCGTCGCGATCAGCCTGTCACCGTCGCCCATTTCCTGGCATCGGTCCACCGCCGACGTCGACACCTTCAACACTGCGAAGAAGTCTGCGACGAATTCCACCGCCACCGCCACTCCATGAAATCCTTCCTCCAAGGCCGTCCCGTCCAGCAGACCCCCGCGCTCCGATCCCTGTCGTCGCCTGGCCTCGAAGGCCTCGCGAAGGGGAAGCTTGCGCATTCGCACGAAGGGGATGGTGGGGGGCCCAATGTCGAGTGTGTCAAACAGGGCGAAAAAGTCGTGCGACTTATCGTCACCTGTTCCTGCGGCGAGAAGATCGAGATCGAGTGCCTTTATCCGGCCGGCGGCTGAGGCCTTCTCCGCACGAAGCGTGCGGCTCTCCCCCTGGTGCGCGCTCATCGGCGCTTGTTTTCGAACCCACACGGGCGCGACTTCGGTCGCGCCCTGCGTTTTTACGGGGACGGCGATCGCACGTGAAACCGCGGGCAGGCTTTTCCCATCGCCGCGAGTCGCGCCCTCCCGAGCGCTCGGCAAAGCTTGCCGGTCCTTCGCCCATCCGGAGTCATGCCAACTTTCCGTCATGGGGTATCAAAAAATTATGGAGCGGAAGTCGCTAAAAGACAGTGGGAAACGGTGACGGAGTCCGTGGAGGCACGAGGTTGGCTTAACTGTGCTCGACCATGAATATCGGCCTGTACGAAAGCGCCTCTGCCATGAACGCCTTGGAGCGTTGGCAGGATGCCGTGGCCCAAAACATCACGTCGAGTCAGGTCACAGGTTACAAGAAACGCACGGTGGATTTCGCTGCGACGCTGATGGGCGAGATGTCGCCGGGTGGAAAGACCCCGATCGGCGATGGCCAGCCCGGATCCTTTCCGACCGCGATCTATGGCATCAGTTACAAGCAGGGAGAAGTGAGCCCGACGAAGCGGCCCCTCGATCTCGCGCTCCAGGGACCGGGGTTCTTTGTGATGCAGGCGCCGGATGGCTCGCGCACCTACACGCGCGATGGCGGACTCTCGATCCGCAATGATCGTACGCTCATCAGCGCCTCTGGGGCGGAGATCCTCTCAGACGCCAATTCCCCCATCCAGACTCTTCCGAACGGAAATCCGATCACGATCAACGCCGACGGCACCGTATACCAGGGACCGGCCCGCCTCGGAAAAATCAAGGTTGTGAAGTTTGACGACAACAGCCGCCTCATCCCCGTCGGCACCGGCGGCTTCATCGCACCCGGCCAGGATCCGGTCACCGTCGAAAAACCTGACGTGATGCAGGGTTACCTCGAAGGTTCCAATGTCAGCCCGCTGCGGGAAATGGTCGACCTCGTCATGATCTCCCGCGCCTACGAGGCGAATCAGAAGCTGATTCAAAGCCGCGACGGCACCTTTGAAAAGGCTCTCGAAAAACTCGGCTGATCGCCCCTGTACCTCCCTCCCACCTGTTAATCGCACGCCATGAATCTTTCGCTCTACTCCGCAGCCACGGGCATGGAGGCCCAGCAACTCAACCTCGACACGATCGCAAACAATCTCGCGAACGTGAACACGCCGGGCTTCAAGAAGAGCAAGATCGAGTTCCAGGATCTTCTTTATCAAAAGCCCAGGTCCGCCGGCAGCGAAACGGCGGGCGGCAACGTGGTCCCGACCGGCATCGAGGTCGGCAACGGTTCGCGCGTCGCCGCCACGGCGAAGGATTTTTCCCAGGGCGAACTGACGTCGACCGGCGGTAATCTCGATCTTGCCATCCAGGGAGATGGCTTTTTCGAGGTGCAGCGCCCCGACGGAACGATCGGCTACACCCGCGACGGCTCGTTCAAGTTGAACGCCAATGGCCAGGTCGTCACCGCGGACGGCATGCCCGTCCTCTCCAATTTCCAGGCCATTCCGAGCGGCACGACCTCGATCAGCATCGACACGTCGGGCAATGTCACGGTCCAAAGCGCATCCGGCAACTCAACCTTCCGACTCCAACTGGCCCGCTTCGCAAATCCCGCCGGCCTCAAGAGCCTTGGCGGCAACCTCTACGAGGAAACGGCCGCCTCGGGCACCCCGGAAACCGGAAACCCCGCTGAACAGGGCTTCGGCTCCGTCATGCAGGGCTACCTCGAAAGCTCCAACGTCAACATCGTCGAGGAGATGGTGAACCTCATCGTCGCCCAGCGCGCCTACGAGATCAACAGCAAGTCCGTCCAGACCTCCGACGAGATGCTGCAGAACGTGGCGCAGATGAAACGCTGATGAACTCCCGATCCCTGAGTCCCTTTCTCGTCTCGTTCCTGATGCTGGGCTCGACCCTGACGGGATCGAGGCTGTTCGGACAACAGTCGCCCGCGCTGACCGACCTGGCATCGCTGCAGTCGCTCCCCGTGGACGCCTCGGGCGCCTTCGTCAACGACGGCTCGAGCCCCCGGTCCGTGCCGCAGGCCGCCACTCCCGCCCCCGCGCCGACCCTCCGCACGGCCCCCGCGCCGGTGGTTCCGAAGCGGATGTATTCAATCGACCGCGACGCCTTGGTCGCCGCCCTCCGCCGCCAGGTCGCCAACCACTTCAATGTCTCCGGAGACTTATCGATCGACGTGACGTCCGGCTGGACCCCGCCGCCGGCCTCGGCTGATCCCGAGGTGGTCTCAGTCGTCGAGTATCCCTCTCAGCTGTCCTCCGACTTCATCGTTCGGGTCCGCGTGGAAACCTCCGCCGATGACTCCCAGCCGGATCGCACGGTGATGGTGCATGCCCAGCTCTGGCGCAACGCCTGGGCGACGCGCGGGCCGGTGAACCGGGGGGATCTCTTCGCCCCGGACGGTCTCGACGTCCAGCGGGTCGACTGCCTGCGAAATCGCGACGCGCTGTTCACTGACGCCGCCACCCAGAACCTGGCTTTCGGCCGCGGGCTCCCCGCTGACCAGTTGCTCACGTGGCACGACGTCTGCAAGCGCTCCCTCGTCCACCGCGGCGAGATCGTCGAGGTCGTCGCCGTCGACGGCAACCTCTCCGTCACCATGAAGGGCATCGCGATGCAGAACGGCGGAATGGGCGACCTCGTGATGGTGAGAAATCCTGAGTCCAAGCGCGAGATACCCGCGATGGTTGTCGCGGAAAATCGCGCGGAAGTCCGCTTCTGACCCCATGAACGCCCGCGTCTTCCTCCTCGTGTGCGGCCTTCTCCTGGCCCCTGCCGGCGCGTTTGCAGATTCGCTCTGGACAAGCCCGGCCAACAATCAGCGCCCGATCATCGCCGATCACAAGGCCTGCGCGGTCGGAGATATCGTCACCATCGTCGTCAATGAAAACGCGAATCTGACCAGCACGCAGTCGAAGCAGACTGCTACCGACGATTCGGTGAATGCCGCCGTCAGCCAGTTCCTGTTTCCCACCACGGCTTCCAAGTTTGGCACGCACAACGGCGCCCTGCCGGGCATCACGTTCGGCGACAAGACCGCGTTCACCGGCGGTGGCTCCGTCTCCAATTCCCAGAGCGTCACTTCTCGCGCCGCCGTGCTCGTCACCGACGTCCTGCCCAACGGCAACCTCGTGATCGAGGGCATCAGGCAGGTCACGTTCTCGGGCGAAACCCAGCACGTCATCCTCCACGGCATCATCCGGCCCGACGACATCGCCCCGGATGACACGATCGCCTCGAGCAGCATCGCCGACGCCCGCATCGAGTTCGTCTCCCAGGGCGAACTCAACGATACGGCAAAGAAGGGCTGGTTCTCCCGGCTCTACGCGAAGCTCCGCCCATTCTGATCCAGCTGCACGCGAACCCCGATCCATGCATTCACGCGCCAACACGATCCTGACGCCCACGCGACGGCCCTCCCTCTTTGGCAGGGGCGCGTTCCTCGTGCTGCTCTGCCTGTCCTGCCTCACGGCCCAGGCCTCGCGTATCAAGGATCTCACGTCAATCGACGGGGCCCGCGACAACCAACTCGTCGGCTACGGCCTCATCGTCGGCCTGGCCGGCGATGGCGATTCCAATTCCCAGACCACCCTTCGCAGCATCGCGAATATCGTCCAGCGCTACGGCCTGACGATCGACCCGACTCAGATGAAGGCCAAGAACGCGGCGATCGTGATGTGCACCGCGGACATCGGTCCCTTCCTCCGCTCGGGCACCAAGATCGACGTGATCGTCGCCTCGATGGGTGACGCCAAATCCCTCCAGGGTGGTGTGCTCCTTCAGACTCCCCTGATGGGCGCCGACGGGCGGGTCTACGCGGTTGCCCAGGGCCCGGTCGCGATCGGCGGTTTTGTCGGTGGTGCGGGCGGACCTGGAGGAGCTACCGTCCAGAAGAATCATCCGACGGTCGGAACGATCAGCAACGGTGCGATCGTCGAACGCGAGATTCCCGCTCATTTCGTTCGCAACGGCGCAATCGATCTCGAATTGCTGAATCCCGATTTCACGTCTGCCTCCCGTGTCGCCAGCGCGATCAACGCAGTCTGGCCCGGTATCGCGTTCCCCGACGACGCCGCGACCGTCAAGGTCAAGGTCCCCGCCGCGTTCGTGGGGCACGAGGTGGCATTCATCGCAAACATGGGACAGATCGACGTGAATCCCGACACCGAGGCCCGCGTCGTCATCAACGAGCGCACGGGCACGATCGTCGCGACCTCCACCGTGCGCATCTCCCAGGTGGCGATCAGCCACGGCTCACTCACAATCACGGTCACGTCCAACGTCGGCGTGAGCCAGCCCGGGCCCTTCAGTCAGGGCGGTCAGACGGTCACCGTCCCGAGCACCCAGACCGCGGTGAACGAAGTGAAGGGTGGTTTCACGGTGATGGAGGAGGCTCCGTCCGTCGAACGGCTCGCCGCGGCCCTCAATGCGCTGGGCGTCAGTACCCGCGACATGATGGCCATCTTCCAGACCCTCAAACGAGCCGGCGCGCTTCAGGCCGAGCTCATCATCAACTGACCCATGGACGTCTCCGCCATCTACACGATCGCCGACGCCCGTCGCCTGCTTGACGAAGGGCCGAAGCCGAACCTCGCGACAGCTGCGGGCCGTGCGGAAGCCGCGTCCGAAAAGCAGAAGCAGATCGCCGCAGCCGCGAAGCAGTTTGAGGCGATCATTGTCCGCCAGATGCTCGAGCCCGCGATCGACCCGCTGATGTCGGGCGATCCGCTTGGCAGTGCCGGCAATGGTGACAGCGGCGGAAGCAGCATGGGCGGAGGCGGCAGCATTTATAGTTACCTCGTCACGGATTCACTCGCGAACTGCCTGACTCAGGGCGGGGGACTCGGACTTTCGAAGATCCTTGAAAAACAATTAACACCCAGAGGCTCCGTCCCGACGGCCCAAGCGGCCGCGGTCTACGGTGCCGGGGAGGCAAAGAAATCATGAATAATGCTTGGGAACTGATTGCCAACAGCCTGCGCGACGAGCTCCAGGAGTACGGTGGCCTGGTCGGGCTCTTTCAGGAACAACAGAGCGCGTTGCTTCGACGCGACGCCAATGGTGTGCTCGCGTCCGTCTCCGCCATCGAGGCGCAGGCTCGCAGCGCCGCTGAACGCCGGATGCGGCGCGAGGCGGTCGTCCGGGACGTCGCGCTCGCCAACGGCCGCAATGTCGAGTCGACCCTCAGGTCGCTGCTCGACTGTCTGCCCGCCGAGGTGCGGCCGATGATCGAGGCGTTGATTGATGAGATCAACCGACTCGTCCATCGGGCCCGCCGCTCCGCACGCCAGAACACGATGCTGCTCCAGCGTGCCATCGAGATCCACCAGGAGGCGCTCCGCACTCTCCGCCCCGAGGCGTTCACCAAGACCTACTCGGCCCGCGGTCAGGTCAGCGTGAATACCGCCGTCGCCACCCCGCCGGCTGCGCTTGAAGCCGTCGGCTGAGCACTCCCGCCTCACCACGCCCCCCTCCGGAACGTCAACGTCCCTCGACCCCCGCCACCCATGTCAGGCATCTTTGCCAGCCTCACCAACGCCGTCAATGCGCTGAGCGCGCAGCAGATTGGTCTCGAGACCGCTGGCAAGAACATGGCCAACGTCAACAACGCCAACTACGCCCGCGAACGGGTCGTCATCGCGAGCCTCGGCACCGTGATGACCTCCGAAGGCCCGGAGAGCCTCGGCGTTCAGGCGCAGGGTGTCGTCCAGCTTCGCGACGGGATTCTCGACCAGCAGGTCACCCGGGAGACCGCAATCACCTCCCAGCTCACCAGCCTCCAATCGGCACTCCAGAACGCCCAGGCCGGTCTCGGCGAGACCCTGAATCTCAGCCAGAGCAACAACAACGGCACCACCGGCGGCAACGGCATGGCCGAGTCGCTCAGCAATTTCTTCACCACGTTCACCAGTCTGGCTGCAAACACGACCGATGTCGGCGAGCGCCAGACTCTCCTCCAGACCGCTTCGACGCTCACGGACCAGTTCCAGCTCACCGATAGCCGTC
>JAJXYI010000644.1 GCA_021780625.1 bacterium
GCGCGAATAAAGCTGCTAGTATCATCAAATACGCAGCTTGAGATATCCGCTGCGAGGGGCGATCGCCCTCGCCATTTCCGTGGGCAGGCGCTACGCTGCTCGCGCATTGGCAAGCCCCGCGCCGGGCCTCGGGATCGACGCGGACGAGCGGGCAAATCATGCGCATCTTCGTTCACGAGCGATGCCTTTCGCCAGACCGCGGCACGCGCCGCCGCGGCCCTGCCGGGATGCAGTTCGATACACCGCAGGATACGCGTCCGACGAGTGTCGAATCACTCGGCAGGGGCGCGCCCCGGGTGCGTCCGGGGCGGGATTCCGGCGCGCTGCCACGGGCGCGGTCTCAACGTTTTTCCCCATGAATACACCGGACGTCATCGATAGCATCCAGTCCTCGTTTCGGAACGAGGCCGATTTGGATTCGTGCTGGCTGGTCGTGATCAATCGCAATGAAGCCTGCATCTACCACTCGCTGGCGCATGGCACCGTGCCCGAGCACATCCAGCGCCAGCGCACCCAGGCGGCCATCCGCCATTCGGCCCGGTCGGATGGATTTTTCAGGCGGCCTGAAGTCCCGGCCCCCCACTGTTATCTCGAGCCGCTCGCGCGGGTCCTGAAGGAAGCCCGCCGCATACTCGTGTTTGGCAGCGGCAAGGGCGTGGCGAACCAGATGGACCAGTTCGTCGCCTGGCTCGACGCACGACATCCGGATCTTGCGCGCAGGATCTTGGGGCGCGTTGTCGTCGACGAGCACCACATGACCGCCTCGCAGCTTCTGGCCAGGGCGCGGGCGATCGCCGTCCGCCAACGGGCCTCGGTATTTGAAACTTCGTGACACAAGGCGGATCCGGACGGATCCCGCCCCTGCTCGCGACTACACGCCAATCCTCGACACCCCCGACAACATGCTCAACACATTCGCAATCGATTACCTCGCGTTCCCCCATCACCATGGGCGCGTGTTCACGTATCAATCCGACGATCCCATCGAGACGGAGGATTTTCTGATGCACCTGCTGCTGGTCCGTGCCCGGATCACGGGAATCCGGCACAACGGGGCGCCGATGACGGGCCACGCCTTCGATCGGATGATGAAGGTGGCGGCTGAGCGGCTCGCCTCAGAGCTGTTGAAAGAGTCGCTGGGACTCGATCCGATCGCGATCAAGGACCGGTTTGGATTCTCCGCGTGAAGGAGGGGAGGAGGATCACCCCTGAGCGAGCTCTTCCGCGGTGGGCAGCTGGTAGCTGATCTTGCCCTCGGCGATTTCGCGCAGGGCGGTGTCCTCCGGGGAAAGTTTTTCGAGCGAGACGACCAGCGGGCGATTGCCTCGGCGGAGCTGTTTGACGCGGCGCGAGACCACGTTCACGAGGATATTGGGGTCGTCGATGACCTTCAGTGCGTTCTTCAGATAGTCGTCTCTCATGGATGAATTGGGTTGGTACGGGAAATGGCTGGGGCGGGGAGGCGAATCCGGCGCTTTGCGCCGCGGCCCGGATTGGCAACGGCGTTATCTTGTAGCCCAGGGACATCCGGAACACGATCCAGAATCGGCCGGGCATGTGCGGGGGGCCGATAGTGATTGCGGGACCACGGGCTTACCGGCGTTAATCGCGGGTGCCTGCCGACGCCTGTGCTCCAAAGGGACTGGCGCGGGGAGGCGTTGCCCGACCGATCCGCCTCGAGCGTGACGCGGAGGTGACGCGACGGTGATTTCGGTGAAACAGGCGTCTTTGATTTTGTATCTGCGAACTCGAGGTTCCATCGACGGGACACCTCCATGCCCGCTTCCACCTCATTCTCCCAGGTCCGCACGCTTTTCGGATCGCTGGATTATCTACCCCATCCGGCCCGACTGCGCGTTTTGTTGAGAACGGCAGGCCAGCGAATCAATCCACCGCGACCACCCGAAGTCTACGAGGCGGCGATCACACCTCGTCAGGACCAACTGCTTGCGGAGGGGAAGGCGGGGGCCCATCAGCGTGCGATGCTGCACCGCATTTTCAGGCGGGGGCCGAATCCGACCATCGTGCTCGGCGGCTTCGTGCCCGACTCGACCGAGTCGGTCTACCTCATCAAGGACCTTCTGCTGCGGCACGGCAGTGTGTACTGCGTCAACTACCCGCGCACCGGATTCAACGCCGATCTGCTCTTTGCGCAGCTCGACGACCTGGTCGACGAGATTGCGATCTACCACCATCATGTGCCGACGATCTTTTCGGTGAGTTATGGCTGCGGGCTCGTGCTGGAGTGGCTGCGCCGGCGGCGATTGACAGCAGGGCATCGTGCCTTGGGCGGGCTTGTGTTTGTGAGCCCGGTGGCGTGCACGGAAGACCTGTTGCCCTCCGGGCGGAGGAAGGCGGCCACGCTGCTGGGGCGCGCCATCGCACCGTTCCTCGATGAGGCGGCGCCTCCCGATGGTCGGGCGATCGAGAAAGCGCGGGCGATGTTTGCGAAGATGTTCGAGGCCGGAGCCCAGAACCGGGACGCGCTCAAGCTTGTCTTGAACGCCGAAGAGGCGGCGGAGCTGCGGGACCGCGTAATGGGAACCATCAGGGCGATCGACCACGCGGGAGCGTGCGAACGCGTCCGCTCACTCCAGTCGATGCAGTCGCCGCTCGGCTATTTCGCACCGATGATGCTTCCGCTTGCTGAAGCCCCGACGCTGATCCTCTATGCGGAGAAGGAGGACTCCGTGGTCGACGAGGCCTCGCCCACGCGGTTCGTCCTCGAGAGCGCCCACCAGGCCTATTTCCCACGCAGCCGCTTTGCGGTGATTTCCAACCCGAGGGGTGCGCCCGTGCAGCACGCATCGCTGATCTTTCACCACCAGAATTTCCGGCCCGCGCTTCAGGGGTTTTACGCGCGGCTAAAGGGCGGGCTTGTGACGGTCGCTTGAGGGCGGTCCGACTGCGACGTATTCATGGCCACGTTTCGATCTCTCCTCGCGCAAACGGCGTCGGCTCCGGCGATCGCCTGGATGCGCCGGCGTCTGGCGTCGGAGGGTTCGGGCGTAGGAGTCCAGAACCGGGTTTATGCGAACCTGATTTCGGGCCTGAAAGAGACGGCCTTTGGTCGAGACGTGGGGATCGAAGCGGGCATGGACTACGCGCGTTTCCGTGCGCGGGTGTCGGTGAGGGGCTACGAGGGCATCGCCCCCTACGTGGAGCGGGCGAAGGCGGGCGAGGCGGATGTGCTGTGGCCCGGCCGATGCGATCACTTCGCATTGTCGTCGGGCACGACGGCGGGGCCGACCAAATTTGTCCCGGTGACGGCGGAGATGAGCGCACACTTCACGCGTGCGGGCCTGCAGTCGCTGATGCAGTTCGCGGCGCGCCGCCGAAGCGGCCGGGTCTTTGGAGGCAGACACCTGTTCCTCGGTGGATCGACTGCGCTCGTGAAACTCCCGCGTGCGCCAGGGGTGCCCGACGGATTCGGGGGAGACCTGAGCGGCATCACGGCGCTTAAGATGCCAGCCTGGACGGCGGCGCTGCTGTATGAGCCGGGCCTGCAGGTTGCGCAGATGAGCGACTGGCCGGAAAAAATCAGGGCGATCGCCGTGCGCACTCTTGGGCGGGACATCTCGCTGGTGGCAGGCATCCCGAGTTGGCTGCTGGTATTGGCCGAGGAGCTACGTCGCGCAGCGGCCGACGACGGGCGGCAGGTCGCGACTTTGCGCGAACTCTGGCCTAACCTCGAATGTTGCATCCACGGCGGCGTGCCCGTGGAGCCCTTCGTGGCCGACCTGCGTGCGGCCCTGGGGGACGGGGTGGCGTTTCACGAAGTGTATCCCGCCTCGGAGGGATTCATCGCGGCACAGGATTGCGATTCTGGGGAAGGACTCCGACTGATGGTGTCCCAGGGTATTTTTTACGAATTCGTGCCCCTTGGGGACTTTGATTCGGATCATCCGGAAACCAGCGGCGAGCAGGCCGTGCCGCTCGAAGGCGTCCGGACGGGTGTGGACTATGCGCTGGTGATCACGACGCCGGCGGGACTATGCCGGTACGCGATCGGCGACGTGGTCCGCTTCACGTCCACGTCCACGCCCCGGCTCGTGTATGCGGGGCGGACGAAGCTTCAGCTGAGCGCGTTTGGCGAGCACGTGATCGAGAAGGAGCTGACAGACGCGTTGCTGTCGGCGGCGAAGGGACGGCGGGTGGGGCATTTTCACGTGGCACCGCTGTTTGTCGACGTGGCGGCCGGACGCAGACGGGGACGGCATGAGTGGTGGATCGCGGCGGAGGGGACGCCTGCGGACAGGACGCAGGGGCTCGCGGTGAGGCTCGACGAGGAGCTTGCCCGGCTCAACGAGGATTATGCGGCAAAACGCGGAGGGGGCGGAATGGACCTCCCGCTCGTGCGGATCGTCCCTCCATCCGTATTCGACAAATGGATGCAGAAGAACGGGAAGTGGGGCGGGCAAAACAAGATGCCGCGATGCCGCAGCGACCGCCGGGTTGCCGAGGGCCTGGCGGAGATCGCAACCGGGTGAGAGGGCGGCCGTGGGCCGCCGGATGACTCAGGCATCGACCGACTCCAGCGCGGCCGGCTCCGTCGGCAGCGGGTATTCCTGGACAAAGGTGGGATAGGAAATCAGCTCATACCGGCCGTCGTAGTGCTCGACGATGGCGGTGAGCGACTCGACCCAGTCTCCGGAATTCAGATAGTGGATCTGGCCGATCATCTTGTCGGCGGGCGTGTGGATGTGTCCGCATATCACCCCCAGACAGCCGCGGCTCTGTGCGAGCTGGCTGATGTGATCCTCGAAGTTGGAGATATGGTTTACGGCCTTTTTCACGCGGGCCTTGATGGCCTGGGAGAGGGACCAGTAATCCTTGCCCCGCCAGGCGCGCCAGGCGTTGTAGGCGCGGTTGATCCGCAGAAGGGCGTGGTAGCCCCAGTCTCCGAGGTGGGAAAGGAAGACGAAATTCTTGGTGATGGTGTCGAACACGTCGCCGTGCAGCACCAGATAACGGCCGCTGGCGCCTTCGTGCACGTAGTCCTCGACGAGGGTCAGTCCGCCGAAGGTGAAGGGGAGGAACTTGGCAAGGATGTCGTCGTGGTTCCCGCGAAGATAGATGACCTCGGTGCCCTGCTTTTCGAGCTTCTTGAGGAGGATGCGGATGAAGCGGGTGTGTTCTGAGCTCCAGTGTCCGCCCTTGCCCAGGCGCCAGCCGTCGATGATGTCGCCGTTGAGGATCAGTTTCTCGCAGCGCACGGTGCGGAGAAAATGGCAGGCTTCGACGGCCTTGCAGTCGGAAGTCCCGAGATGGACATCCGAGAGGATGACGGTGCGTACCTTGAGGCGTTTTTTATCCATGGCAGAAGCTGGAGACTGGAGCTGTGGACGGGACCAAAATGCGGAGACTGCGCGGGCTGGTGCGGACGACGAGCCTTGCCTCGGCATCGTGGGTTTCCCCGTCGGTGTGCACGGGGCCGGCCGCGTGACGCTCGATCACGAATCCGGAGCTGGTGAGGCACTGCACGTGGGGAGAGCGGTGGAGGGATCCGGAAAACAGGCGCACCAGGCAGGACAACGCGGCGAAGGGGCCGACGGGCTGGAGGGCGACCAGGTTCAGGAGGCCGTCGTCGGTTCTCGCCAGCGGAGCGATGCGGGCGCGGTTTCCGTACTGGTCGGAGTTTGCGACCGCGACGAGCAGCACCTTCATCCGGAAGGATCGTCCCATGTCGTCGGATACAAAGATCGGCGATGGCCGGAAGCGGAGCAGGGCGCCCGCGGTGGTGCGGACGTAAGCCGGGAGTCCCCGGCGCGTGAGGCGGTTGAAGCGCTGGCTGATCTCGGCGTCGAGCCCCGCTCCCATGGCATTGCAGAACACATGGCCGTTCACGGTGCCTGTGTCGATGGAGGCGGCCCGGGTCTGTTCCGAGACGACGAAGTCGAGGGCGTCGGCGGCGCGCGTGGGAATGCCGAGGTGAAGGGCGAGCCCGTTGCCGGAGCCGCAGGGGACGAGGCCCAGGTCCGCGCCGGTTCCGGTGAGAGCCTGGGCGGTCTCATTCATCGTGCCATCGCCTCCGACGGCGATGATCCTGCGACAGCCCGCGGCGACCGCCTCGCGAGCGAGTTCGGTGGCATGGCCCGGCCCCTGGGTCACGGACACCTCATGGCCGCAGCCGCGCCGCGCCGCCGTGGCGCGAAGCGTGTCGAGCAGGCCGGGATGCCGACGGTTGTTGCCTGAATAGGGATTGTAGATGAAGCGTACCATCACGTGAGAGGAGCAACGGGGGGTTCGACGGGTGTTCCTGTGGAAAGGACATGGCGCGCGATTTCCCGCGCGGCCGAGGGGCGGGCAAGATTTTCAAGGGCGGCCCGCCAGCGTCCCCAAATCCATCCATGTCCGTGGAAGGCCTGACGCAGGGCTCCCAGCACGGCGTCGGGAGTGGTGGCGAGGGCTCCCACGCCGCGGCGGCGGAGCAGCTCGTAATTGCCTTCCTCCTGGCCGGGGACGATCTGGTTCACGATCATGGGACAGCGGGCGGCGATCGCCTCCTGGGTGGTCGCTCCGCCGGCCTTGCTGATCACGCAGTGGTGGGTCAGGAGCAGCCGAGGGATCTGGTCGGTCCAGCTCAGCACGGTCGCCGGATGGGGGCGATTGCGCGTCGCACGCAGGAGGCGGTCGCGCAGGGCGTGGTCGCGTCCGACGGCAAACGTGAGTTCCCAGTCCGTGTCCGAAATCAGGCGGCGGGCGATGTCCTCGGCGTTGAGCACGCCCGAATGGACGATCTGAAGCACCCTGGGCCGCTCTCCTGAGGCAAGGTCCGGAGGCGAGAGCTCCCCTCCGAGCCGCTCGAACGCCGGTTGCACGGGGAACCCAAGGTCGTGGATCCGCCCAGGAGAGACCCCCTGTTGCGCCACCACCGCGGCCGTTTCGGAATTGGGCACGAACCAGCCGTCGCAGGCCGGGCGCGTCCATAGCGAGTTGATGCTGATGGAGTCGGTGACGACGTTGAGGAACGGGACGTTGAGGGCTCCCGATCCCCGCAGGCGATCGGCGATGAATCCGTAGACGGGATACGTGGCACAGACTGCCTGTGGCGACTGCTCGACGAGAAGGCGCTCGAGCACGGCCCGTTCCTTGCGAAGAAACCAAAGGTGCCTCGGGAAGGGGGCGGCGCGGTCGATCCAGGCGTAGATGCCGCTCCACAGTCGGGGGGTGCGGTTGATCATCGTCAGGTAGGCGTTGCGCGAGACCTGATTGAGGCGCGGCGAAGCAAGGGCGAACAGATCGGCGACCCGGGCGGCGCCGGCTCCGGCCTCGGCGTCGATCGCCGCGGCGATATTGCGGGCCGCGGCGTTGTGTCCCTCTCCAAAACCGGCGGTAAGGATCAGTACGGTCCTCATGGCAGGGCTCCCTGTTTGGCGATTGCGACGAGGTCCGTCTCGAAGCGCTCGATGACCTTTTCCCAGGACTGCTCCTGCAGCGAAACGGGTGCGGCGAGTCGCAGCCGCTGTCGCAACGCCGCGTCGGAGGCAAGGCGTACGGCATCGTCAATCAGGGCGGCTTCGTTCCCCAGGGGAGCCACGAGTCCGTTTTCGCCATGCTTCACGAATTGGCGTGCCGCGGCGTAATCGAAGCCGCACACGCCGAGCCCGCTGGCCATCGCC
>JAJXYI010000145.1 GCA_021780625.1 bacterium
CATGCTGGCCGAAGCAGACCTTGTGCTCTGCGTGGCCCGACCCCTCCTCGACCAGGCTACCAGGACGCGCCCCGACGCCCTCTACTCGCCTAATGGCGTGGAATACGAAGCGTTTGCGAACCCGTCGGGGAAGGCCACCCTCGATCCGCGCTTCCTGAAACTGGTGGGCAACGGCCGCCCGACCGTCGGCTACTACGGAGCGATCGCCTCCTGGCTCGACGTCGCAACGCTCGTCGCCGTGACCGAGCGCCGGCAGGACTGGAACTTCGTGCTCATCGGCAAGCGGCTCTCTGGGGCGCCGGCCCTCGACGGCTTCGAGGGCCGGCCCAACACGCTCGTGCTTGAAGCGCAACCGTACGCGGACCTACCCGACTACCTGGCACGGTTCACGGTGGCGATGATCCCGTTCGTCCTCAACACCATCACCCGTGCGACCTCACCCATCAAGATGTACGAATACTTCGCGGCCGGTAAACCCGTCGTCGCGCCGGCGATGCCCGAGTGCAAGGCCTATTCGGAGGTCACAATCTATTGCAGCCCGGATGAATTCGCGCAGGCCCTCGACCACGCTGCCGAGCGGGGCCGGGAGGAGGCGTTCCGGCAACGCCTGCGGTCGCTTGGCCTCGAGAACTCGTGGCACACCCGGGCCTTGCAAATTACCAGTGCGTTGGTCCGGAAGCCTGACGGACAGGGCGCGGGTGGAACGTCGCAACGGTGCAGCGATCACGGATTCAGCGGCGCTGCGGGGTTCGGCGCGCGGGGGACGGACGCGTGAGGAAGAGGGTGTTTTGGATCGGGCTCGTGGTATTTGGCGTTCTCGGCTTGGCGTATGGGGGGGGGTGCAGGATCCGGACGAGCGGCGCAACCGACAGCCCGCCGCCTGTTCCCCCTTGCACGGTGGTGCTGCCGAGCGAGCCGCGGGCGATCGTGGAGCTCTTTCCTTCGTCGACTCCCGTCAACGGTTCGTTCAACGTTCAGTCTGACGGGCGGTCGGCCATTGCGGTCAAGGGGACGGGGTTCACCCAAAGGGACAAGATCTATTGGGACGGTACGAGGCTCGTCACAACCTATGGCGACTCGACGCTGCTTACAGCGTTGGTGCCGAAAGAGATGTTCACCAGGGCCGGAGCCGTCACCGTTTCTGTGAAGGACCCGGTTTTCTTGACTGATGCCGAAGTCCGGGCCCCCTTCCGGGTGGTCGCCGCACCGTAGGGTCTTCGGGATGAGAGAAGTGAGGCGGTTGGGGAGGTTGATGCACGATGTGGGATCTGCACCCGTTTGATCAGGTCAACAAGGAGCGTGCGCGGCCCCACGGTGGGGCGCGACACAGGGGAGCGCTGGTTCGCGTCTTTGCATCGGAGCAGGTGCAGACCTCAGCCGCCGGTGACCAGGGAGATGCAGTAGGTGATTGTGGGCGGCGCGAAGTAAGTGAGGAGGCCGGCGAAAACGCTGGCCAAGAACATCCGGCCCGCGCCTCGGAGAGGCCGCGCCAGACGAGCGCAGCGTTGGCGGCGGCGGGACTCTTCTTCCTAGTCCTGACTGCAAACCTCTGCTTTCCCACGCCGCAGGGACCGGCCGACAACGGTGACTTCTTCCGAATCATCAACGAATTCTCGACCGGCCCCCAGGGGTACGAGTACTCGCTTCCGGGAGGCGGAGCCGACGATGACTGGCGGTACTTCACGTACTACCACCGGTATTGGCTCCTTGAACGCCCGGATGACACGAGCTTCAAGGTTCCGTGCTCTTCGTCTCTCCTCTTCCTTCCCGGACGGTTCCTCGACGCCAACGCCCCTCCGGGCTATTTCGACCTGACGTTCAACACCTTCGTGCTGATCGCTGCGCTGGCGACCGCGATGTTCCTCCTTCTCCGCCTCCTCCCCCCAGTGGCGTCGCTTGGCCTTGGTGTCCTGGCCAGCTTGATCCTGGCCGACGCGGGTGTTGCCTCCTACCTCAACTCGTTCTACCAGGAGTCAGGCGGGTATTTCTTCACCGTTCTGCTCCTTTGCGCCCTCGGGTGGTGGTGGTTTCGGAACAGTTGGCCATCGCTGCTTGCCCTCCTCGGGACCGCGGTGCTGGCGATGGCGAGCAAGCGGCCCCTGACAGTGGCGGTCGCAGTCGTGGTGGTCGTCGCGACCGGCGTCGCGGTTGTGCTGGCGCGGTTTCAGAAACGGGAATTGGTGAGGTTCGTCCTGGCGGTCGCCGTGGTGGTGGTGACCGGCCTCACGGTGAATCGTGTGTCCAGCCTGCCGCTCCACAGCAAGGTCTATTGTTACAGCGCGATCTTCGGCGGCATGTTGCCGTCGCTGGGCGAAGGTGAGCAGGTCGCGTTCCTGCGAGAGGTTGGTTTGCCGGAGTCATTCGCCGCTTTTAGCGGGACGATTCCTCACGGCCCCGGTACACCCTTCGCCGATGAACACGTACAGGCGGCGATGAGCGGAGCCGTCCAGGCGCGCGCCGTGGTCGCGTTCGTCACGCACTACCCGGGTGGATTGTTTCGGCTGCTCCGCCGAGTGGGCGAGGCGGCGGGGGAATACGAGGTCCCGTATTTCGGCTATCGGGGGCCGGAGTACAGCTCTGCTTCGCAGGACCTCGGGGGGTTGCACTGGTGGACGGAGCTGCGGGCCGGGGTCCTTGGAGGTTGGATCGGCTACATCGTAGGGGCGCTGCTCACCGCCATCCTGTTCGTCTTCAGGGCCCACGGTTCGGCTCGGCGTTGGCTGGTGAAACTGCGGTGGGGCGCCGTGGCGTTCTACCTCGCGTCCCTGACCCAGATCCTCATTGTTGCGCTCGGCGACGGAGGTGTCAGTCTGCCAAAGGCCCTCTACTTCGCGAACCTGACGTTGGACATTCAGTTCCTGCTTGCGATCGCAGCAATCGGTGTGGTGTTCTTGCCTCGCGTGGGAAGGCTGTACGGCGTCACCCCGGCGTGGGCAGGCCGGACGAAAGAATCAGGTCAGTAGAGGTCCGAGGTGGTGGGTCAAGGAGCATTGTTGTGCCGTGACGTCGGCGCGCAAGCGGTGGCACGCCGTCGTTCCCCGGGCGACCGGCGGAGCGAACAAGCGCGAGCCGCGAGCGCCAGCTATCATGTCCACCGGCGCTGAACTCTACGGAACCAGGGGGGAGCTTCGATGCGGGTCTTGATCACTGGTGTTGACGGTTACCTTGGCTGGTCGTTAGCGTTGCACCTGTCTGCACGGGGGCACGAGGTCGCCGGCATCGACAACTACTCGCGGCGGGCGTGGGTGGGTGAGATGGGATCGCAATCCGCGATCCCCATCGCCAGCATGGCCGACCGGCTCATCGCTTTTCACGAGAGGTTCGGGAAGAACCTGCGCTTCTTCAAGGGCGACCTGACCGATCCGGGTTTCGTCGTCAACGCCTACCGGTCCTTTCGCCCGGAAGCGATCGTCTACCTCGGCGAGATGCCGTCGGCTCCGTACAGCATGGTGGACGTGCAGCACGCCGTGTTCACCCAGACCAACAACCTGGTGGGCACTCTGGTCACGCTGCACGCCATGCGCGACGTGGTCCCCGAGTGCCACCTCGTCAAGCTCGGCACGATGGGCGAGTACGGAACGCCGAACCTCGACATCCCCGAGGGTTTCTTCGAGATCGAATATCGCGGGCGCACGGACCGCCTGATGTTCCCCCGCAAGGCGGGGAGCTGGTACCACGAATCCAAGGTGCACGACTCCCACAACGTGGAGATGGCCTGTCGGATCTGGGGTCTTTGCTCGACCGACATCATGCAGGGGGTCGTCTACGGCACTCGCATCGAAGCGATGGGCGAGGACCCGCGGCTGGTCACCCGCTACGACTTCGACCAGTGCTTCGGTACGGCGATCAACCGATTCTGCGCTCAGGCGGTGATCGGGCTGCCGCTGACGCCCTTCGGCAAGGGTCACCAGCGGCGGGGCTTCTTGCCACTACGCGACTCGATGCAGTGCCTGACGATCGCCATCGAGCATCCGCCGCAGCGTGCCGAGTACCGGGTCTTCAACCAGTTCGAGGAGGTCTACGACATCACGCAGCTCGCCGAGCGGGTGCAGAAGGTAGGCAACCAAATGGGCCTCGGGGTGACGATCCGTGCCATCGAGAACCCGCGTGCGGAGGCGGAGGAACACTACTACAACCCCGACCATCGCCATCTCTTGGACCTCGGCTATCAGCCCACGCACGACATGGAAGCCGAACTGGAGATAATGCTGCGCGACCTCGTGCCGCACCGCGAGCGAATCGAATCGCGCAAGGAGGCGCAATTTCCCGACATTCGCTGGGACGGCTCGCGCCGGCGCTCTGAGTACCTGCCACCGAGCGAGCCTGCGGAAAGATCATGAGCACTCTGCGCTGGCTCGGCGCGGTCGCGGGCGCACTCGGGCTGGTCGCAGTCTTCCTCCTCTTCCGGCGCGCCAGGGTGCGGCGCCTCGACTTTGTCTTTGGTTTCCTCTTCAGCCTCGCGTTGCTGGCCGTCTCCGTCGACCCAGATACCGTGGACATGCTGCGCGACATGCTCGCCCTCGAGCGCACCCAGTTCAGCCGGCTGATCGCCATCCTCATCGTGTCGAGCGCGCTGCTGTGGGTGCTGCTGCTCTACACCCGCGTGCGTTGGGCCGAGCATCGGGACCAGTTCGACCGACTGGTGCGGCGCCTCGGCGTGGCGGAGTTCGGGCGCGCCTACCCGCAGGTGACGGCGCTGCCGCCGGTGCTGGTGGTTCTCCCGGCCCACGACGAAGCGGACAACGTCGGCGCGGTGCTCGCCACGATGCCCAAACGGGTATGCGACCGCGACGTGGCGGCGCTCGTCGTGGACGACGGCAGCCGCGACGCGACCGCGGCCGCCGCCCGCGGGGCCGGCGCGCTTGCGGTGACGACGCTCAAACGTGGCGGTGGCGCGGCGCTGCGCCTCGGTTTCGACATCGCGCAGGCGCACGGTGCCGAGATCGTGGTCACCATGGACGCCGACGGCCAGCACCTCCCCGAGGAGCTGGAAGAGGTGGTGCGGCCGGTGGCAGAGGGCAAGCTCGACGTCGTGATCGGCTCACGAATCCTCGGCCGGCGCGAGAAGGACAGTCGTCTTCGGCTCACCGGCATCCACGTCTTCAACGCGATCATCCAGTCGCTGGCCGGGGTGAGGGTGAGCGATTGCTCGAGTGGTTACCGGGCGCTGCGGGTCTCGACGCTCGAACGGCTGCTTCTGCGGCAGGACCAGTTCCATACCGCGGAGTTGATCATCGAAGCCGCCAGGCGTGGCCTGCGCATCGGCGAGGCGCCGATTACCGTGCGCCGGCGGCTTTCGGGCGCCAGCAAGAAGGGGCGAAACTGGCTGTACGGGGCCGCGTTCGCGCGCACGGTGCTGAAGACGTGGTGGCGTTGAGGGCCGGTTCCAGATATGGCCGCCTGCTGCGCAGGCTCGCGCCGAGGCTGCTCGGACCGGCGATCCTGGCGCTCCTTCTCGTCCGGGTGCCCGGAGCGCGAGCCCTCAATGCCGTTGCAGCCGCGCGCGTCCTGCCGTTCGTGGGTGCCCTCGCGCTGCTCTTGCCGCTGCTGATCGTGCGCACACACAGGTGGGCGATCCTGGTGCGCGCCCAGTCTCTGCACCTGAGCGCTGGTGAGGCTCTTGCGGTTTACGCCTTCTCGGTGTTCGCTGGGACGGCAACGCCTGGTCGGCTGGGCGAGTTCGTCAAGGTGGTCCATTTGCGGCAGCGCGGGCTCAGCTTCGGGAGGGCGTTCGCCACCGTTTTCCTCGACCGTTTCCTCGACGTCGTGATCCTGGTCGCCATGGCGGCGTGGGGCCTGGCCTGGTTTGCGGGGCTGCGCGCGCTTCCGGCCGTCGCGCTCGCGGTGGTCGCAACCGGCGCGACGATCCTCGTGCTCCGCGGACTCGCGAGCGGCGAGGGGAATGGACGCCTGCGGCGGATCGTGGGGCGAGTCATGCCTTGGCGTTTCGCGTCGGCCGCCGAGGCGGGCTTGCGGGATTTCGGTCACGCCGTAGCTGCCCTCGCACCGTCCGTCGTCGCGCTCGCGGTAATGGAAAGCGTCGTCGGCTGGCTGCTCAACTGGTCGGCCCTGGCGTTGCTCGCCTCGGCGATCGGCATCCACGTGTCGTTTGCCTACCTGGCGGCGTCGGCGTCGGTCTGCGGCCTGCTCGCCATGCTGCCGGTTTCGATCCTCGGCCTCGGTACCCGCGACGCGACCCTGGTCGTCATGCTCGGCAGGGTCGGGGTCGCGCCGGCGGACGCGCTCGCGTTCTCGCTGATGAACCTGATCCTGCTGGTCGCCTACGGTTTGATCTGCTCGCTCTCGCTCTTCAGCCCGACCACCCGCCTCGAAGCGCGGACGGTGCGCAACGAAATGGGACATAGGCCTCTCGAGCCATCGTCTTGATCCGGCATTGGCAGGCGCGGGCCAGCCACCTGCGGTCGTTTCTCCGCGGAAAGCGCCTGATCGCGAGTTCCTCGTAGTCGTCAGGTATTAGCAGCGCCGGTAGCGGGTGTGCTGGTCGGGCTGGGGTGTAAGATCCACAGGCATGGTCGCGAAGAATCGCAGGCTGAATCTCCAGATCGTCCTTGGGCTCCTGTTGGTTCTGTTCGTCGTCGTCGTCGCGCCCCTCCATGGCCGGGTGCCCATGTGGGTCGAGGGCATGCCTGTCTATCTCGACCAGTTGGCGGGCGCAATTGGCAGGGCGTGTACGGCTCCGACGGGCGCGCTACGGGTGGGCAAGATCTATGTCCCGTTAGCCATCAGTGCCTACCAGGGATCGTTGATGACCTACCTCGACATCCCGGCGGCCTACCTCTGGTACTCGGGAGCGAGCACCGATCTGTACCTGTATCGCTACAAGGGGATCGTCCTGCTTGCGCTGTCGGCGTTTCTCTTCTTCAAGGTGCTGCAGCGCTTCGTCGGTCCCGCGCCCGCCTTTCTCGCGGCGCTGGTATTCGTAACGTTGCCCATCAACGTGGTGTGCTCGATCGTCGACCTCCAGTATCACATTGCGCTGTACTTCGGGATCATGTGTGCCGCCTCGGGGTTTGTGCTGTACCTTGAGACCAAGAGACCAGGTTGGTTCTGGGCGACGGCTGCCCTCGCGGGTTTCGTGCTGTGGACCCGGGCTGAAGCGCTCATCTGGCCAGTCGTGGCGCTGGTGGCGTTCGGCGCGTTGTTCCGCCGTAAGGAACTCCTGGCGTGGTGGCAGGCGACGCAACACAGGGGACGCCTTCTGCTCGTCTCCATACCGGCTTTTTTGGTCGGGGCCGCGCCGATCGTCCTGTTCAATGTCCTCTATCCTCGATCGGGGCTTGTCGCGTTCCTCTGGGGTGGGGCGGGCACGACCGGCAGTCGCATGGACGTTTCCCGCTACTTGAGAATTCGCCTGGCGGAGTTCGTCGATTTCAACCTGCTGAACAACTGGAAGCTCTACGTCACCCGCTCGGGGTACTGGCCCTTCCTGGTCGCGTTTGCGCTCTGCGCCGCAGGGGTGCTTGCCCTGTGGATCAAGCGGCGCCGCGTGACCTTTCCACTTTTCGCCCTCACGACCGTCCTCCCTCTCTCGGTGATCAGCAACGGGGGACCGCGGGAGATTCACCTCCTGCCCTTGACGCTTCTCGTCGTAGCCGTGATC
>JAJXYI010000564.1 GCA_021780625.1 bacterium
CATCCTCCCCTCGCCGCTGCGTCCGCTCCGGGGAAAACACTCCCTTCCCCAGTCGATCCCCGACAACATCGTCTGCTTCTGCCGCCGCTCGGCCACCGACCTCAACCGCCCGCAGCGCGGGCGCGCGCTGCACCACCGGTTCGTGCTCATCATCGCGCTGCAAACCGCCGTCACCGTCTGCGTCGACGACCGCGCGATCCGGCTGCACGCGGGCGAGGGGTTGCTCGTGATGCCGTTCCAGTTTCACGACTACATCGACCCCGAGCATGAGAAGCTGCTGTGGCTGTTCATGACCTTCGAGGTCGCCGACGACGCCGAGCTCCAGCCGCTTCGCTATCGGCCCTTCGCGCTCTCCCCCGCGATCCGCCAGCTCTCCGCAGATCTCCTGCGTGCCTACCTCACGCCGGGCGACGAGGACCTCGTCGTGATGACCTTCGCCCTCCTGCTCGCGCGCATCCGCAAGGCCGAGCCGATTCGCCGCCGCCACATAGACCCACCCTCCGCGCCGGGCCTGATCATGCAGATCAACCAGATCGCGCAGCGCAAAGGGGAGACGGCCAGCGTCAAGGAGATCGCGCGCGCCCTGGGCATAAGCTCCAGCCATCTGCGCGCACGCTTCAAGGCCTCGTGCGGCGTCAGCCTGGGCCGTCACCTGCGGCGGCTGCGCCTCGAGAAGGCCTGCGGACTGCTCCGCCTCAGCTCGAACCGCGTCACCGAGATCGCGGAGCTGTGTGGCTTCAACTCGATCTTCAGTTTCAGCCGCGCCTTCCACATGGCCTACGGGATCGCCCCGATGGCGTACCGGAAGGGCGACAAGCCGCTCCGACCCGGGAAGTGATCCCGCAGTTCAGGCGAATGCCGTGACCCTCCGCGCCACGTCCGCGCGAAGGCGGTCGATGTGCGCCAGCGCAAAATCCGCGACCGACAGGGACGGATCCGCGACGAGCGGCGTCAGGTCCATCGCCCAGGTGATGCCCGTCATCCGGTCCGTCGCATGCGAGGTGTGGAAGGTGGCATGCGCCGCACGCCGACCGAGCGTCGCCAGGTCGTAGCGCTTGCCGCCCGTCACCTGCGAGTCGAAAACCTTAAGCACCTCCGGCGCGAGCGCCTCGTGGCGTCCGGAATCCAGCGCGACCTTGTCGGAATCGACCAGCCAGTCGAGATCGCGCCACACCTCGCAGCCCAGCACCCGCCGCGGACGCCGGTCCTCCGGCAGCGCGCGAATCGCCTCGATGCACCGGAGCATGACCGCCACGTGGGTGTCGTGCTTGTCCGCGGGATTGTGCAGGTAAACCACCTCGGGCGTGCAGCCCGCGAAAATGCCCCGCAAGTCCGCCGCGACCTCCGGGCTCCCCGGCTTCTTCACCTCAGAGCTGGGATGCGCCAGCTGGATCTGGATGGCGTACGACCCCATCCGGGCCGCCGTACGCTGCTCGTCGCGGCGAACCCCCTGCATCTGCTCGTCGGTCATCGACGCATAGGGGCCCGTACGCGGCGAACCCGCGCCGTTGGTCACCACCACGCCGCCGAAGCCACGCGTCGCAGGAGCGTCGAGACAGTCGCAGATGCCGGCATAGGCCATGATCTCGATGTCGTCCTGATGCGCCGCCACGCAAAGGTGCGTGACGCGCCGCAGGGCCTCGGCAGGTGTGAAGCCCGGTGCGGGAACGTAGATGTCCGCCTTGGGATGGGAGAATTTCATGATGAAAGGGTCGGCCGAGGTTACGGGTGGCCGGCTAGCGCGGGCAGGCTCGCCGCGGCGATCGCCTGGCCGTGACGCTTGTCGGTCTCGTCGGGCATGCCGAGCCGGATGCGCTCCGCGAGCGCGGGAAACTCCTCGCGCAGCACGGCCCGCGCCCGGTCGAGGATCACCCCGCCGCCGCTCCCGCTCGTGACGCGGCCCAGCACCAGCACGTGGTCGATCTCGTAGAAATCCGCGTAGTGCGCGATCGCATACCCGAAATATGCACCCACGGTCTCGTAGATTGCCCGGGCCCGCGGGTCTCCCTCCTGCATCGACTCCTGCACCCGCAGCAGCCGCTCGGGCGGAGTGAGCGCTTCGTGAAAACGGAATCCCGCCCGCTCGGACAGGCGCGACACCGCCTGCTGGGAAAAATACTGCACGCCGCAGCCGGCGTCGCCCGACCACTCGTCGCGTGGCGCGGCCTCCCGGTAGTCCACCGGGGAGAACGCCAGCTCGTTGAGCCAGTTCGTGATCGAGCCTGTCGGCGTGACGTAGCCCCCGGCCATGCTCGTGCCCATCGAGATGCCGAGCACGGAGTTGGCGCGCAGCGACATCGAGCCGGCGAGCGCGGTGACTTCGCCGTCGTTGGCCACCTCGAAGGGCACGCCGCCCCAGCGCTCGCGCAGCGTGAAGAACATCCGCCGGATGTGCTTCTGGAACGCGTCCGGGGGCACGCCGCGGAACAGCGAGGCGACCCGCACCTCGTTGTTGACGTAGACGCCCGCCGCGCTGCCTCCGATGGCGTCGAGGCGCGGCAGCTTCGATGCGGCCCGCGCAATGGAATCGTGGATACCCGCGATGTGGTAGGCCGGATCCTTCTCGAAGTAGGGATTCCACGGGATCTCCTCCGAATACACGACCTTCCCGTTGATGACCGCGGCGGCCTTGCGATCGCTGCCTCCGATGTCGAACCCCACCCGGCAGCCCTCGAGGTGCCGGCCCACCGCCAGTCCGTCCGACTGCCGCACACCCGACTCGTCGCGGGCGGCCTCGACCGCGAAGCGGGCGCCATAGACGCGTTCGCCCATGAATTCGAAGTCGAAGGCGCGCGGGCCCGAGGGGCTGTATTCCTCCGCCAGCGCCTCGGCCACCTCGGGCGCGCCCACCACCCGCACGGTCGCCCCGCCGCGCTGCCAGAGCAGGGATTTCACGAGCCGCTCCGCGTAGCGCAGCGTGAGCGCGGCCTGCGGATGATCCGCGGACAACAGCCGCGTGCGATGCACGGTTCCAAGTCCGTCCGGGCGTACCAGGACAAGGGAGACCGCCCTTGCCCCCCGGTCGCGGGCGACGAGAGCCTCGTAGGCGCGGTTCCAGAGCACGGCAGGGACGAATTCGGGATCGAGAGGGGGACGGACGCGGGGGACGACGGGGAGCATGTGGGGAAAGGGTTATGCGATCGTTGCGGAGCCCTGCAATCCCAGCGGCATTTCGGGTGCCCGATGGACGCTGGGAGGCGCTGGCGCGCGGACGGAAATCACAGCGGAGTCAGTTGCAGGAAGGCCTCCGGGGAGTAGCGCTTGAATGCCTCGATGGCTTCGTATTCGGCCAGGCCGATCGCGTTGTAGCGCTCCGCAAGCCGGCGGCTGCGGTCCTCGGTTCGCTGCCAGAACTCCCGGCGATCGTCTCCGAGGAACAGGGCCTGGTCCTTCTGCGTTTCGTGGCGGAAGATCGCCCGGCGGCGGCGCAGCACCTCCTGGGGACTGAGCGGCACGGCCATGTCGATCTCGTCGGCCGCCCATTCCGCCCAGGCTCCGCGGTAAAGCCAGAGTTCAGTCTCTCCAACCCAGGGCTGGCCCGCGCTCGCCTTCAACGCCTCCGCAAGCGCCCGCAGGCACAGGCGGTGCGTGCCGTGCGGATCGTCGAGATCGCCCGCCGCGAAGATCAGGTGGGGCTGGATTTCCTCGAGCAACCGCACCATGCGGGCGATGTCCTCCGCACCGAGCTGACGGCGCCTCGGGAGCGCGCTGCGGTAGAAGGGCAGATCCAGGAAGTGGAGACGACCGGCAGGCACGCCGCATTCGCGGGCCGCGGCGAGCGCCTCGTGCCGCCGAATCAGGCCCTTCCAGCGCTCCTGGTCCGCCGAGGCCGCAAGCACCCCCGTCGACGAGAAGGACGCAAGCGCCTCGTCGATGCGCCGCGCCGCCTCGGGCGTGGAAAACCCCGCGTCCCGGGCGAACAGCAGCGCCCGCCACAGCGACTCGTCGGACACCGCGTTGGATCCGGATACCTGATACGCCACGTGAACCTCGTGCCCGTGCTCGACGAGCCTGCACAGCGTCCCGCCCATCGAGATCACGTCGTCATCCGGGTGCGGCGAAAGCACGAGCACACGTTTCGGGAACACGCCCGCGGACGACGCGCGCAGCGGCCGCACGGGCGCATCGCCCGGTTTCGTGCGCGCCGGATCCCGGCCGCCCGGCCAGCCCGTGATCGTGTGCTGCATCTGGTAGAATCCGGCGAGGTTCGCCTCATAGGCGGAGCCATACACCCGCAGGAGATCCTGCAGTCCCGCCTCGTTGTAGTCGTCGTCCGTGAGCTTGAGGATCGCCTTCCCCGTCTTGTTCGAAAGCCAGAGGATCGCGCGCCGGGTCATGCGCTCGTCCCATTCGAGTCCCTGGTCGTCCAGCGGGCCGAGCAGCCATGGCGTGCGATAACGCGTGAGGGCCCCCGCCGCGTTGGCGTCCAGTACGAACCGGCAGGCGTCGTGCTCCTGCAGGAACGAGGCGGGCAGCTGGGCTGTGACCGCTCCCTCCACAGCCTGCCGCACAACCTCGGCCTTGTGTTCGCCCCAGGCCATCAGCACCACCCGCCGGGCCTCTAGTATCGTGCGCACGCCCATCGTCACGGCATAACTCGGCGTGTGCTCCTCGCCGCCGAAATCGCCCGCCGCATCGCGACGCGTGAGCGCATCGAGCGCCACCAGGCGCGTGCGGGAGCGCCGCGCGCTCCCCGGCTCGTTGAAGCCGATGTGCCCCGTGCGGCCGATGCCAAGGATCTGAAAGTCGATCCCGCCTGCCGCATGGATCGCCTCCTCGTAGGCCCGCGCCATCGCGTCGATCTCATGCGAGGGACGCGTGCCGTCCGGAATGTGCGTGGCGTCCTCCGGGATGTCCACGTGATCAAACAGGTGGACCCGCATGAACTGGTGGTAGCTCTGCGGATGATCCGCCGACAGGCCGCAGTACTCGTCCAGGTTGAAGGTGACGACGTTGCGGAAGCTCAGGCCCTCCTCGCGATGCAGGCGGATGAGCTCCGCGTAGAGACTGAGCGGCGTTGATCCCGTCGCCAGGCCCAGCACCGCCCGCCTGCCCTGCGCCTGCCGCTCGCGGATCAGGGCCGCGATCTCCGCGGCGACCGCCCGCGACGCCTCGACGCTGTCGCGAAAAACGGTGAGCGGCACGTGCTCGAAGCGCGAGGGAGTGAGGGGTTCGGTCGCGGTCATGGTCGGCGCAGGTTGGAGGTCTTTTGGTTCCGCAGGCAGTATAGGGCATCTGCCGCGTTAAAAAATGGCATATTCGACGATGTTTTTAACATCTTTGACAGCATCCGGTCAATCGACGGCTCCACCCGCCCTTCACAGACGGGCCAGCGCGAGTTCGACCGCGAGCGCGACGAAGACGAGCGCTGCGCCACGGTTGATCAGGCGCTGGGCCCTCGCGGACCGTGCGAAGACCGCGCCCAACCGTCCCGCCAGCGCGGCGATGCTGCCGAACACCAGCACGGTTGCGACGATGAATACTGCGCCCAGAACCCCGATCTGCAGCCACAGCGGCCCGCGCGCCGGGTCGGCAAACTGCGGGAGGAACGCGAGGAAGAACAAGGTCACCTTGGGGTTGGTGACGTTCATCACGATCCCCCGCCGGTAGAGCGTCGAGGCAGGGAGCTTGGGCTCGCCGTCGCCCGCCAGTCCGACCGGCGCGGCGCGAAAACTCAGCCAGGCCAGGTAAACCAGGTAGGCCGCTCCCGCACCCTTGAGCAGCGAAAACGCCACCGGCGAAGCCCGGATCAGCGCAGCGACGCCGACCGCAACAAGCGAGGTGTGCACCAGCAGGCCCGTGCACAACCCGGCCGTCACCAGCAGGCCCGAACGCATGCCCGTCGACGCCGACTGGGCCAGCACGAAGAGATTGTCCGGACCCGGCGCGAGCGCGAGCAGGAGGCTCGCTCCAAAAAAAGTGAGAAGCGTGTGCAGGGCCGGCATGGCATCTCCATTCAGCAGGCACCGACGCCGCTGGCAAAACCTATCCCGCCCCGCCGCCCCTCCGCGCTGGACAACCCGCCCCCGCGCGAACAGCGTCCCGCTTCAACACAACCCCCCCGTGGAACTCCAAGTCAAACGCCTCACCCCGACCGCGAAGATCCCCGCCCGCTCCACCGAGCACGCCAGCTGCTTCGACCTCTGCGCCGACGCCGAAGGCACCCTCGCCCCGGGCCAGCGCTGTCTCGTGAAAACCGGCCTCTCCGTCGCCGTGCCCCCCGGCTTCGAAGTGCAGGTCCGCAGCCGGAGCGGTCTCGCCCTCAAGCAGGGCGTCGCAGTCCTCAATTCCCCGGGCACCGTGGACGCCGACTACCGCGGCGAGGTCGGCGTGATCCTCATCAACCACGGCTCCGAACCGTTTTCCTTCAAGCGCGGCGACCGCATCGCCCAGATGGGCGTTTACCGCGTCGAGATGTGCCCCGCCGTGGAAGTGACCGAACTGACCGACACCGCGCGCGGCGCGGGTGGCTTCGGTCACACCGGCGTCTGAACCCCGCCAGCGGGGCAAGGCAACCCGCACCCTTTGTGCCCATGACCGCCAAGAACGCCATTCCCGACCGCATCGCCGAGGCGCTCCGCCGCTTCCCGCCGTTCTCGATGCTCCCCGCCCCCGCCGTCGCCGCCCTCGCGCAAAAGGCCGAGGTCCGCGTGCTCGTCAACGGCGACACTCTCTGGAACCAGGGCGACAAGCCCGGCGACGGCGTCTTCTTCCTCGCCCGCGGCCGCGTCGAATACCTCTGGCGCGACGAGGGAAAGAGCGAACTGGTCGACGTGCGCGACGTCGGCGACGTCCTGGGCCTCACCGCGCTGATCGAGTCCCAGCCGTTCCGCGTCACGGCAACCGTCGTGGAGGACGCGGTGCTCTATGTCATGCCCTGGTCGGACCTGAGGGCCCTGCTCGAGGCCAATGACGCCGCGCGCCACTACGCGCGCCGCCACCTCTTCTGGGCCACCCGCGTCGGCGGGCGTGTCACGCTTCCCGAACCCGCCCCCGCCGCCCCGTCCTCGGGGCTGCCCGGACGGACGAAGAGCATCCTCCAGGCCCACCTCGACGGAGCCACGGTGGTCGAACCACGCTCCCCCGAGCGCCTGCTCAGCTGCCTGCCCGAAGCCACCGCGCGAGAGGCCGCCACGCTCATGATCGAGCGCCGCGTGCCCTCCATCCTCGTCGTCGACGAACAGAAGCACCCGATGGGCATCGTCACGCACAGCAACATCGTGCGCCGCATCATCGTCGACGGACTGTCCGTCGAGCAGCCCGTGTCCGCGATCATGAGCGTGCCCGTGGTGACCGTCGCCCCGCGCTCCAGCGCCACCGCCGCGCTTCTGCTGATGCTGCGCGAGCGCATCGGCCAGGTGGTCGTGACCGAGGACGGCACGGCACGCAGCCAGGCCCTCGACATCTGCTCGGAAAAGGACCTGCTCGCGCACAGCGGACACCACCCCGCCGGACTCCTGCGCGAGATCCGCAATGCCCGCACCCCGGCGCGCTTCCGCGAGATCTGCGACGACATTGAAAGCATCGCGCTGAGTTACCTCGAGGCCGGCATCTCCTCGCTCTTTCTCGGCCAGATCTGCGCGGAACTCTACGACGAACTTGCCCAGCGCCT
>JAJXYI010000155.1 GCA_021780625.1 bacterium
CGGTGGACAAAGGCTACACCTGCGGACTCACAGATTTAAGAGACGAATGGGAACGGAACAAGGTCGGTTTGGATCGCGGCCGGAAGGCGCAGGAGGCGGGGCGCCCGGACGGGCGTTCCCAAAGGCTGTCGTTCCAGCCGAGTGGCGGCATGGACCCGGTGCCGCGCATGCCCTCGGATAGGGCTAGCGTTCCGATGGTTCCGGGAAGGGACCTAGGAACAACGCCATCAATCTATTCATCAATTTGTTAGGCAATAATTATCCCGGCCAATACCCCGGCAGCCTTCTCTCTCCATGAAAGGCGGGAGCGGACGGAAAACCTTTTGACCCACAACGACTGGCCCAATCAAGGTAGCGTCGCAATGCCCCCAACCGGTCAGGAGCTGAACACCATCCGCGCGCACCTGGACGCGGGACGCCTGGATCAGGCGAAGCGCCTGCTGGAGACGTTCGGCGCCGCCCACCCGCGGGATGGCGAGGTGCTCTGGCTGCGCGCGGAATTGGCGGTGACGTGCGGCGCTTTTGACCAGGCGCGCGAGCAGGCGCGGGAGGCCGAAGCGCTCGCGCCCATCTCGGCGGACCAGGCCTACCGGCTCGGCCTCGCCTTTCACCGCCGCAGCCGGCCTTCGGAGGCCGCAACCTGGTACCGCGAGGCGCTTCGTCGGGAGCCGCGCCTGCTGCATGCCTGGTGCAATCTCGGTGCCGCGCTCCAGGCCGCCGGGCAGCCCGCCGAGGCCGCCGGGGCCTACGAGCATGCACTGAATCTGAAATCCGACTTTCCAGAGGTGCTCGGAAACCTGGGCAACGCCCACCTGGCCTTGAAGCATCACGCCCAGGCTCAGGCCGTCCTCGCAAGGGCCGTCGCCCTCAAGCCCGACCTGGCCACCGCCTGGAACAGCCTGGGCATTGCCCTGAAGGGCCTGGGGCGCACCGACGAGGCGCGTGAGGCGTACGAAACAGCGATCGCGCTCCAGCCTGGATACGCGGAGGCACACGCAAACCTCGGCACTTGGTTCAACGTCGGCGGCCAGCTCGAGCAGGCAGAGACCGCCTACCGAAGAGCCCTGGCCCTGGCGCCGGGCCGCCCCGACGTTCTCAACAACCTCGGCGCCGTCCTCAGCGGACTCGGACGCCACGCCGAAGCCGAGCGATTGCTGCGCGACGCCCTCGCGGCCGATCCCCGCTCCACCGACGCGCTCTGCAATCTGGGAAACGCCCTGCTCGCAGCCGACCGCATCGAGGAGGCCCGCACCTGCCTCCGCAGCTCGATCGAACTCAAGCCCGACAACGTCGAGGCGCTGTGCAACCTCGGCAACTCCCACCTTGCCCTCAACGAGCTCGACGAGGCCCTGGCCTTCTACGAACGAGCCGAGCAAGCCGTCCGCGGGCATCCTGAGGCACTCTTCAACCAATCGCTGGTTCACCTGGCTCGGGGCGACTACTCCCGCGGCTGGCCGCTCTATGAACACCGGTTCGCCGCGCGGCGCGGCGCTCCCCAGCGGACATTCGCCGGTTCGACCCGACTCGGACCCGACACACCCGTCGCGGGCCGGACCGTGCTCGTCTATTCCGAGCAGGGGTTGGGCGACACGCTCCAGTTCGCACGCCTGCGCGCGGCGCTGCGCGCCGCCGGCGCCCGCGTCGTGGTCGAAGTGCAGGAGCCGCTGGTCGGCCTCATCGCCGGCAGCGCCCTCGCCGACGCAGTCCACCCGACGCGCCGTGCTCCGGCGGATTACGACCTGCACTGCCCGCTGCTCAGTCTCGGGCACGTGCTCGGGTTCAACCCGCTCGATCAACCCGCGTCCGCCTCGTACTTGCGGGCTTCGGACGATCTGCAAGCGCGGATACGTCCCCAGCTTGACACTACGCCGCGCCCCCGCGTCGGCATCGTGTGGTCCGGAAATCCGAAACACCGCAACGACCGCCGACGCTCGATCGCGCTCGAGCGCCTGCTCGGCGCCTTCGTTGGATTCGAGGGCACCCTCGTCAGCCTTCAACGCGACCGGCCCGCGGGCGACCAGGCCACGCTGGCGCAGTCGGACCGCCTGGTCGACCTGGGTCCACGCTTCAGCGACTTCTCCGATACCGCCGCAGCCGTCGCGCAACTCGACCTCGTCATCACCGTGGACACCTCGGTGGCCCACCTGTCCGGGGCGCTCGGCGTCCCGACCTGGGTCCTGCTCCCCTTCGCCCCCGACTGGCGCTGGATGCTCGGACGCGAGGACTGCCCCTGGTATTCCAGCATGCGGCTCCTCCGCCAGCCCGCTGTCGGCGACTGGGACTCCGTCGTGCAGCGGATCCGGGCCGACCTGGTGAGCGTCGGAGAACGTTCTCGCTAACTGTGCCCCGGGCCGGACCTCGGCAGTGCACTGGCACAGCTGACAAGCGGCGGAGCCGGACATAGTCCGTTGCGAAGCAAGGGATGGACGCGGACTGGGGAGGTTGCGGTTAGGACGTGGAAACGCGGGCGGAACGGTTGCCGGTCTACGTGGCACCTGCAGTGCCGACTACGCCCGGCAGGCTTCTGCATAGTGGTTCTTTAGTGTCCGGCCTGTCTCACCATGGTGGAGCCAGGCATAGTCCGTCCCGCGACGGCGGGACGACGAAGCCTGGTGCTCGGGAGGGGACTCGAACCCCTAAGGATTGCTCCAACGGCTTCTAAGACCGTCGCGTCTGCCAATTTCGCCACCCGAGCCAGGCAATGGGGACCGGACGGATTCCCGTCCGGGCGACATGGGGCTGGCAAGCGCCTTTTATAGCAGAGTCACGAGGCCGCCACCCCGAGCCGCTCGCCCATCTTCGCGTAGGTCTCCATCTGCTCCGAACTTGCCCTCAACAGGTCGTCGTCGACGCGGATCCGGCCGGGCTCGAAGAAGGTGATCACACAGGAGCCGCCAAACTTGAAATAACCCTTTTCCTCGCCCTTCGCGATCGGGCGGTTCGGCGCATAGTTCTGCCGGATGCTCCCCACCATCGTGGCGCCGATCTCGACCATCATCACACGCCCGAACCGCGGGCTTTCGACGGTCGTGAGCATTCGTTTGTTGGATACCAGGTAGCGGATGTTGCGGCGCAGGGCGATGGGGCTCACCGAATACAACACGCCGTCGATCAGGCGCGCGTCGGTCGCCACTCCCGGGACAGGGAAATGAAACCGGTGGTAGTCCACCGGGGCCAGGCGCGAGATCAACATCGTGCCGCCACGGTATCGGAGCGTCAGCTCGCGTTGCGACTCGGGGACCTTGTCCTCGGCAAACAGCGACGACAGGCGGAATTTTTCCCCCTTCACATAAAACCCCGCCGCCGCGTCGAGATCCTGGAACACCAGATGTCGGCCGTCCGCCGGCAGCACCGCCACGTCGTCGCCGGGCGCGATCGGGCGGGCCTCCGGTTTGAGCGCGCGATAGAAAAATTCATTGAAGGTCTTGAAGTGGTAGGGCGATTTCGCGAATTCGTCCACGTCGAGGTTGTGCTCGACGATGAACGGCAGCACCCGCTGGGCGCTGTACCGCCAGCTCATCCGCCAGCCGAAGTAGGTCGACAGCAGCGCCCGCTTCACGGCGACGTTCAGGGCGAGGCGGCCGGGGGCGGTCTCGTACAACCAGCGCATCCATCCCTCGCCCAGGACCTTCTCGGTCTCGACGGCCCGGGTGGAGCGAACGATATAACGCACGGGTTCTGAGGGCATACGCCGAGTGTCCTAGCCCGGCGCAAGGCGATGTCGAAGCCTTTTCCGCGCACGCTCAGCGCGTGCCGCCCCCGGACCGCGGGCGCTCCGACTTCCGCACCGCCCCGCTCCCTCCACGCCGCTGGCGAACGGCCTCCCGAAGCAGAAACTCGATCTGCCCGTTGACGCTGCGCAGGTCGTCCGCAGCCCAGCCTTCGAGCTCGGCCCAGAGCTTCGGGTCGATTCGGAGGAGGAAGGCCTTGCGTTCGTCGGAGGACATGGGGAGTCGAACCTCGCCGCAATCGCGGCGTCGTCAAGAGAGCCGTGCCTGAAGGTCCCTCTCGAAGACCTCGGGGTGCGCAGGCGAAATGATCAGGGCGCGTCCGTCCCGCAGGTGCAGCACCACCGCCCGCGACGGATCCGAGAGATAGGCCCTGAAGCGGCCCCAGCGCCGGCTGCGATAGGAGCCGGCAATCGCCCCGAGTCCGTCGTTGCCGTAGAACTTCCAGGCACCCCGCATCACATCCGAGGCGATCTCCGACGAGGCGACCTGGTCGAGGGAGAAGCGCCGCGAAAGAAGCCGGCGCTCCACGATCAGCATGCCGCCCGAAAACCGGTAGGCCACGATGCGTGCGCAAGACCAGTAAACCGCAAGCGCGGCCGGGACGAGCAGCGTCGCCACGATCATGGGGATCCGCTGGGGCCCTGGCGACGAAATCGTCACCGAAATCAGGATACCCACTCCGACCAGGGTGAGCAGCACCGTGATCGCGCTTGCGACGACCACGCGGCGGCCGGTCGGCGCGGGCTCATGGGTCTGGTCGTGAAGCGGGGCGGGCATGGCGCGTCAGCGGTAGAGGGTTCCGGTGTTGATGACGGGTTGGGCCTCCGTCTCGCCGCACAGCACGACGAGCAGGTTGGACACCATGGCCGCCTTTCGCTCCTCGTCGAGCTCGACGACCTTTTTTGCGGACAGCTCGTTGAGCGCCATGTCGACCATGCTCACGGCGCCCTGCACGATCTTCTGCCGCGCGGCGATCACCGCCTCGGCCTGCTGGCGGCGCAGCATCGCCTGCGCGATCTCGGGGGAGTATGCCAGGTGGGTGAGGCGCGTTTCCTCGACCACCACGCCGGCACGCTGCAGGCGCTCCTGCAGCTCGCGCTTGAGCGTCTGGATCACGTCCTCGCCGCCCCCGCGCAGGGTGACCTCGTTGTGCTCGCCGTCATCGTAGGCAAAGGAGCCGGCGACGTGGCGCAGCGCGGTCTCGCTCTGCACGGTCACATACGACTCGTAGTGGTCGACGTCGAAGACCGCCTGCGCGGTGTCATTGACGCGCCAGACGATCACCGCGGCGATCTCGATCGGGTTGCCCCGCTTGTCGTTCACCTTGAGCTTCTCGCAGTTGAAGTTGCGCACCCGCAGCGACATCTTGATCCGCTTCACGAAAGGATTGGTCCAGAAAAACCCGCTCGAGCGAATGGTGCCCCGGTAGCTGCCGAACAGGAGGAGCACGGCCGACTCGTTCGGCTGCAGCGTGAAGAAGCCCGAGAGGCTCAGGAGGAATGCGATGAGCATCACGAGCGCCGCGACGATCAGGACACCGACGGCCGCTCCCGATGCGGCCTTCGCGCCCGTGAGCGCAAGCACCGGCACGGCAATCAACATCAGGGTGGCGACGATCAACATGAGCCAGCCGGAAGCGGCAAAGCCCGACTGCTCGGAGCTGGAAACGTGACTGGGCATGGATGGATTCATGGTGATTAATTATCACCATGATATCATTTTAATAACGTTCTCCAATTACAAATCGCTTGCGACATTGGAGTCCACGAAGGCGCTTCCGAGTACTTGTGGGGCATGGATTTGAGTCGTTTTCACGGAGGAAAAGGAGCAGGGTTTTTGGCAAAAACCCATGAAGACCACCCTCGCATTCACTTGCCTGCTGGCCCTCAGTCCCCTCGCCGGAGCGGCGACGGTCGACGAGGCCGCGGCCCAGTCGAAAAACGACCCCGCCTACGTGTGGGACCTGAGCCTCGTGTACAAGGACGAGGCAGCTTTCCAGGCCGCCAAGGCCGCGCTCGCGGCGGAGATCCCGAAACTGCTTCGTTTCCAGGGGCACCTCGGCGACAGCGCCGCCACGCTTCAGGAGGCGATGGACACGGTTTACGGCATGCGCAAGCAGCTGGCGCGGCTCAGTTCGTACGCGAGCCAGAAACTCGATGAGAACCTGAAGGATGCAGGCGCGCTCGAGCGCAACCAGGAGGTGGATCTGCTGGCAACGGACTTCAGCCAGGCGGCGAGCTTCATCGATCCGGAGCTGCTCGCGGACGGGCGGGCGAAGATCGAGGGCTACGTGAACGCCACGCCGGGCCTCGCGCCGTACCGGTTCCCGATCGCCGAGATCTTCCGCAAGGCTCCGCACACGCTCGGCACGCAGGCGGAGCATGTGCTGTCCGCGACGTCGCTGATCACGGGGACCCCCGAATCGGTCTACAGCATCCTCACCTCCGCCGACATGCCGTGGCCGACCGTGAAACTCTCGGACGGCCGCGAGGTGGTGGTCGACCAGGCCGGATACACGAAATACCGCGCCCTGCCCAACCGCGCCGATCGCGAGGCAGTGTTCCGGGCCTTTTTCGGTACGTTCAAGCACTACGAGCGCACGCTCGGCGTCTCTCTGTATTCGCAGGTCAAGACCGACTGGTTCAAGGCCAGCGCGCGCAACTACCCGAGCTCCCTCGCCGCCGCGCTCGCGGACAACGACGTGCCGGAATCGGTATACCGGATGCTCATCGAGCAGACCAATGCGAATCTGCCCACGCTCTACCGCTACTACCGCCTGCGGGGCCGGCTCCTCGGGATCAAGGACCTTCGCTACTGGGACATCTACCCGCCGATCGTGAAGCTCGACAAGGTCTTCCCCTACTCGACCGCAAAGAGGCTCGTGATCGACGCGACGCGCCCACTCGGGGCCGACTACACGCGGCTGATCACCTCCAGCCTCGATGGCCGCTACACGCATGTCTATCCGAGCCCGGGCAAACGCTCCGGCGCGTACATGAACGGCGCGATCTACGACGTGCACCCCTTCGTCCTCACGAACTACAACGACGACTACGAGTCCGTCTCCACCCTCGCCCACGAGTGGGGCCACGGCTGCCATTCGCTGCTTGCGAACACGCACCAGCCGTATCCCACGGCTGACTACAGCATCTTCGTCGCCGAGATCGCCTCGACCTGCAACGAGGCGCTGCTGCTCGACCACATGCTCAAGGTCGCGAGGACCGACGACGAGCGGCTCTACTACCTGGGCAACGCGCTGGAGAACCTGCGCGCGACCTTCTTCCGCCAGGCGATGTTCGCGGAGTTCGAGCTGCGGATCCACGAGGTGGTCGAACACGGCGGCGCGCTCTCGGGCGCGCGGCTTTCGCAGATCTACGGCGAACTGCTGCGGAAATACCAGGGCGACGCGCAGGGCGTGATGAAGATCGACGACTTCGTGACCGACGAGTGGGCCTACATTCCGCACTTCTACATGGATTTCTACGTGTACCAGTACGCCACCTCGATCGCCGCCTCGCAGGCCTTCGCGGACCGCATCATGAAGGGCGAGCCCGGCGCCCGGGAAACCTACCTCGCGATGCTGGAGGCCGGCGGCTCCGACCATCCCTACGAACTCGTGAAACGCGCGGGCGTCGACCTCGCCACGCCGGCCCCGTACCAGGCGCTGGCCGCGCGGATGAACTCGATCATGGACCAGATCCAAGCGATCCTCGACAAGCGCGGGGAGTAGGTTTTGTGTCCGGGCGCCGGCCACCCGCCGGCGCCCCACCTCCCTACGCCATGTCCAAGACCCTGCTCGTCACCGGTTCCTCGGGCCTGATCGGCTCGGAAGTCTGCTCGTACTTCTCGC
>JAJXYI010000408.1 GCA_021780625.1 bacterium
GCTGGCGCCCGCGGAGGACCGGGGATTCGTCATCGGCATCGCCTTCGCGGCGCCCGACGCGTCGCTGGAGCATGCGGTGCGCTACACCGACCAGGTGTACGAATCCATCCGGAAGCTCCCCGAAACGCAGGCGATGTTCTCCGCAATCGGCTTCGATCCCTCGGGCGGACCGCCCACCCCGTCCGCCGGGTTCATCGGTTGGGTCCTGAAGCCCTGGAGCCAGCGGCAGCGCTCGACGCTGCAGATGCTCGGGGTGTTCCAGGGCATCGCCTCGGGCATCGCGGGTGCCAACATCGTGGGGTTCCAGCCTCCGGCACTGCCCGGCGCGCCGGCGGGAATGCCCGTGCAGTTCATCGTTGGATCGACCGAGGACCACAGCCGGGTGCTCGACGCCTCGAACGCCCTCCTCGGACGGGCGCTCGGGAGCGGCCTGTTCGTCTACGGGGACAACAACCTGAAGTTCGACCAGCCGGAGGGAGACATCACCATCGACCGCGAGAAGGCCGCCGCCCTCGGCGTCGACATGCAGCGCCTGTCCGCGGACCTCGGCTCGATGCTCGGCGGCGGTTACGTCAGCCGCTTTTCCATGGACGGCCGCGCGTACAAGGTCACCCCCCAGGTCTCGCGCGCGTACCGCCTCAACGTGTCGCAGCTCGACAACTACTACGTGGCGACCGGTCGCGGCACGTTGATCCCGCTGTCGACGTTCGCCCGCATCGAACCCACCGTCCAACCGCGCAGCCTGCGCCGCTTCCAACAGCTCAATGCCGCCACGCTTTCGCTCCTGCCCGCGCCCGGAGTCACGATGGGACAGGTGCTGACCTGGCTCAACCGCGCCGCGGACGAAACCCTTCCGCAGGGGTATTCGAAGGACTACGGCGGAGAACTGCGGCAGTACGTACAGGAGAGCGGCTCCCTGCTCACCACGTTTCTCCTGGCACTCCTCGTGATCTACCTCGTCCTGAGTGCGCTTTACGAGAGCTTCCGCGATCCCCTGATCATCATGGTGTCGGTGCCGCTCTCGCTCGCGGGCGCCATGAGCTTCATCTACCTAGGGGCAGCCACGCTCAACATCTACACGGAGGTCGGCCTCATCACGCTCGTCGGGCTCATCACGAAACATGGCATCCTGATCGTCGAATTCGCCAACCAGCTGCGTGCTCAAAAAGGATACACCGCCCGCCAGGCCGTCGAGCACGCGGCGGGTGTTCGGCTGCGTCCGATCCTGATGACGACCGCGGCGATGGTGCTGGGCGTGCTCCCGCTGGTCTTCGCAAAGGGCGCGGGCGCCGAGGCGCGGTACAGCATCGGTCTTGTGATCGCCGCGGGCATGTCGATCGGAACCCTGTTCACGCTGTTCATCGTCCCTGCGTTTTACCTGCTCATCGCGGCCCGGGACCGTCCACCGATCCCGCCGGCCGCCGCTTGAGTTCCCCGCCGCCGACTGACATGATGCGGTCCGTGGAACTCCGGCACCTGCGTTATTTCTCCGCGGTGGCTAAAACGCTCAGCTTCAGCCGGGCGGCGGAGAAACTGCATGTGGTGCAGCCCGCCGTGAGCCGTCAGATCCGCGATCTCGAGGACGAACTCGGCACGGTTCTCCTTGATCGCAATCATGCCCATGTTCGCCTGACCGATTCGGGACGGCTCTTCCTCGGGCATTGCGACCGGGTGCTCGCCCAGATCGATCGCGCCATTCGCTCGGTCCGCGATGCACACGACGGAGCCGGCGGCACGCTGCTGATCTGCACGGACTGGCGCCTTCCCATGGACCTCCTGCCCAGCGCGGTGGCCGCGTTCCGGCGCCGATTCCCCCGTGTCGACGTGGATCTCCGCGAATCGCCGATGCAGGATCACATCAACGCGCTGCGCTCCCGGAAAGCGCACCTCGGCTTCGTTCCAGAGGAGGCCATTCCACCCGGGGCCGATTTCGGGCGCCTGGTGGTCCAGCGGTCCGAAGTCATGGTCGTCTCGCCCATCACGCACCCGCTCGCAAGCGTGTCGGAGGTGAAGCTCGGCAGTCTCCGGCACGAAACCTGGATCTGCACGGAGAGCCCCGATCACAGTCATCGCCATTTCGTCACCCACTCCTGCCGCCTGGCCGGCTTTGCCCCGACCTTCGGCCGGAGCGCCTCCACACTCGAAGGCGTGCTCGGTCGCGTCTCCGCAGGCTACGGCATCGCCCTCATGCCCTCGGCCGTCACGCTCCCCGAGCGCCTTGGGCTGCACGCGGTCCGCACGGATTGCCCCTCGTTCGCGATCTGCGCCGTCTGGAACGAACGCGAGAATTCGGCGCTGCTCCGGAATTTCGTCGACGTCTTGCGCGGGCTCCTGGACCGACGCTCGGATGCCTACGGGCAGGGGCTTGCCGTGCAGTCCGCCGGATGAACCCGACGGCGGCTCAACCGCCGGACCGCGCGCGGCGCACAAGCGGTGTCATACCGAGCGTCATCACTAGCCGCGACTGCGCATCGGTCTCGGCTGCGATGGTCCAACCCATCGCATCGGCAAACGTCGCAGCCAGGTTGAGTCCGAGTCCGAGATGCCGTCCCCCGCTCCGCGCCGCATCCTTGCGCCAAAAACGGTCGAAAAGCCTGGCGACATCGTCGTCCGTCAGTTCGCCGGCAGGATTGGCGACGTGCAGGATGAAGCGTTCGCCGCGCGGGCCGCCCCACACCTCCACAGCTGATCCCGCCGGGGCATAGGCCACTGCATTTTCGAAGAGGTTTGAAAGAATCGAGCGAAACAGCGTCCGGTCCGTGTCGACCGCCCCGGGCTGCACGTCAAACCTCAACGTGATCCCTCGGGCGCGAGCTGCAACCTCGTGAGTCCGCCAGCACTCGTCGGCAAACGGGGCGACTTCAGTGTGCTCCCGAACCAGCTGCAGGCTGCCGCGTTCGCCACGCGCAATCGCCAGCATGCGCCCCACCAGGCTCTCCAGCTCCCGGGCGATCTCCAGCGCCTCCTGATCCGTCGACGGTTCGCGCGACTCGGGCCACTTCAGCGCGCATTCCAGGAGGCTTCTCAGTTCGGCAAGTGGCGTCCGCAGTTCATGGGCGAGGTCCGCGCTGAACCGGCGCTCGCGTTCAAATGAGGCCTCGAGCCGCGCCAGCAGTTCGTTGAGCCGGTCCGCGATCGGCTGCAGCTCGATCGGCAGTTTCGCGGTTTCAAAACGGAAGGACAGTGTATGGGCGTCGATCGTCGAGGCATCTGCACCAAGCCGCTCGAGTGGCGAAAGGCCGCGCGACAACAGGCGGGGCACGAGGACAAGCACGGCCGCCGCCATCAGCACCCCGATGCCCGCCACCGCAGCGATGAGACCGCTCAGCGTTTCGTCGAGCTCGCCGCGGTCGATCGCCGCCACCAGGTCCACCGTGGTCCGACCCGGCTCGGAGGCGTCCGTTCGTGGATCCGTCTCCTGCAGTTTCAGCCGGAGACACACGGCGCGTCCGTGCCGACCGTTTGGCAGGGTCAAATCGTAGAATCGCGGCCGCCCCTCGACAATTATCGCCGGGCGCTCGAGATCCGCCCCCCGCAGCGCCGGCGATCGTCGGATCACCGCTCCCGAGGTCGTCCAAAGTTCAAAGTAGTGCCGGGCTCTCCGGCCGTCGTATTCGCGCAGGAAATCCTGGGAGAAATCGAACTGGATGCGTCCTCCTTCATATTCCGTCAGCGCCCCCACCGCCCGGCCCTGCGCCAGCAGCGTGGCGTCGAGCGCATGGGTCAGGCGGGTGCGAACCGTGAAGCCGATCGCGACTAACCCTGCTCCGAGCAGGATCGACAGGCTCGCGAGCATTTCCCGCGTCAACTGGCGCCGGATCGATCTCATCGACGTTCGCCCTCGCCAAGCAGGTACCCTAGGCCGCGCCGCGTGTGGATAAGGGGCGCCGCCGATCCTCCCGCGACGATCTTCTTCCTGAGGACGCAGACGGCCGAGTCGACCACGTTGCTCATCGGATCCACGTGTCCGTCGTAGATGTGTTCCTCGATCTCCGAGCGGGACACCACCTCGTCCCTGCGCCGCATCAGGTATTCAAGCAAGTGGTACTCACGCGCCGTGAGTTCGAGCGCCACGCCCGCCCGGCGCGCCGTGCGCGCTCCGGTGTCCACCTCAAGATCCGCGACCCGGAGCACGGTCTGCTTGCTCCCGTAGGCGCGGCGGCAGAGCGCCTCCACGCGGGCGATCAATTCCTCCAGGGCGAATGGCTTTGGCAGGTAATCGTCCGCCCCTGCCTTCAGGCCCGCCACCCGGTCCTCGACCGCGTCGAGCGCGGTGAGAATCAGGATGTGCGTGGCCTTTCCCCTTTTTCGCAATTCATGCACCACCTCGAGTCCTCCCAGTTTCGGAAGCATGAGATCGAGCACGATCGCGTCGTAGTCGTGCGACTGCGCGAGCCAGAGCCCCTCCTCGCCGTCCTCGGCGGCGTCCACGGAGAAGCCCGACCGCCGCAGGGCCATGCTCACGGTTTTCCTCAACCGCGCCGAATCCTCGACGAGCAGTACGCGCATGGGCCCAGACTGTTTCGGATGCGGGCCCCGCTCAAGGGCTCAGTTCGGCCACCAGGATGTGAAAGGTTCCCGGCTCGATATTGCGCCAGCCCGGCTTGCCCCCGCGAAAGCTCGCCGTGGCCAGGTACACCTTGTGCGAGTCCGTATCCACGGCCAACGTGCGGGCGCCGAGCTCAGTCTTCAATGTCTGGACAACCGTGTAACGGTCCGGACTGTCCTCGTGGGCGATGGTCAGGGTGCCATCGCGGCCATTCGATGCAAAGACCAGCCCCGTGCCCGGGTCGAATCCCACCGCGTCAATGCCCCGACCCGCGGGAATGGTCGCCACGAGGCGACCCGTATCCGCATCGAGGACTTCCACCTGCGCGTTCTCGCAGCCCGAAAACAGCCGGCGGTGGACCGCGTCGAAGGCGAGACCGGATGGATGTTCGCCCGGCGCAAGCGGCCAGACGCTGACGACGCGGTGGTCCCGACCATCGATGCGCGCCACTTCGGATTTGTCCTCAAGGTTCAGGTAGAGGTCGGGGCTCACCGGATCCGGCACCGCAAACTCGGGCCGGCCCGGCAGGGGCATGGTCGTCACAACCTTCCCAGTCGTCGCGTCGACCACCGTCGCCGAGTTGCTGTGACCATTGAAGGCGTACACCTCGTTGGTCGCCGGGGAGAACTGGATGCAGTCGGGATTCCGACCTGCGGGAATTCGGTTCGTGACGTGCAGCGTCTTCAGGTCAACCACGCCGATCGTGTTTTCCCGACCGTTGCTCGAGAAGCCACGACCTTGCGCGGCGTCGATCGCGATCCCATGCACCCCGGGAGTGTCGTCGATGCGACCGACCACCCGGTCGGAACGGGTGTCGATCACCACCAGATGAGTCGCATGCGCCGCATACAGTCGATGGGTCGCGGCATCGACGCTCAGATAATCCCACCCCCCCTCACCGCCCACGTCGATCGTGCGCGCAATTCGATACGAGGCGGCCAGCGAGGCGGGCAGCCCGGCTGCGAGAAGGAGGGCAATCAAGGTGACAGCGCGACGGGCGACCTGACCCTGTGCCCGGCTGGAGCGGGAATGTGGGGTTTGCATGGGAGCGGATTCTAGGGGAACAAGCATTATGGCAACATTATGCCGGGGCTGCCCGGCCATGCCCGTGCATTTTTGGATTGGACGGGTAATGTTTCCGTAATCGACGAGCCGCTACACTCCGCCACGTACTCACGCCGAACCCCGACGCCCATCTCATCACGCTTCATGCCGCACCATCCGCCGCCGCTTTCCTCCTTTCCCAATCCCGCGGACAATCTGCCCGAAGCCGGTGGACGCCGTGCTGAAAGGGCCGCTCGACCAGCCACCCACCGGGTGGCGCTCGCCTTCACCGCGCTCTCGGGACTCCTCCTGACCCTCGGCACCGGCGGTTGCGTGCGCTACCAGCCCAAGCCCATCAATCCGTCGGCGACCGCCCAAGACTGGACCTCCCGAACGCTCGCCGACGCGGGCTTGCACGCGTTCGTCGCGAAGGCCCTGCCGGCTTCGCCCGCATTGTGGCCCCTGCCGCAGTGGGATCTGAATCACCTGACCCTGGCCGCCATTTACGAGCAGCCCGACCTCGCCGTTGCACGCGCTCAATGGAGCGTCTCCCGCGCCGCCCGTCTCACCGCGGCCCAGCGCCCCAATCCGACGGTGTCTCCGTCGCTAGGATACGATTCAACCAAGCCGCCACCCTGGATCCCGGACATCTCCTTCGATATTCCGATCGAGACTGCCGGCAAGCGCGGCGACCGCATGCGCCAGGCTAGAGCGGATGCCGAAGCCGCCCGCTGGGACTGGATCGGCCAGATCTGGAAGGTCCGCACGGATGTCCGGACCGCCTTCGTCAACCTCCACGATGCTCGCGCGCGTGCCGCCCTCCTCTCGCGGCTGGTCTCCGCCCAGACGCAACTGGTTCATCTGCTCGAGGGTCAACTGGCGGCGGGTGAGGTCTCCCGCGCGGATGTGACGCCGGCCCGGATCGCGCTCGACCGCGACACACTCGCGCTCCAGCAGGCGCGTCAGCACGAAACCGAGACGCTTGGGACGTTGGCCGATGCGATCGGCCTGCCCGTCGACGCCCTGCGGCACGTCGACCTGTCATTCGTCGGGATCGACCGGCTGCCGCCACCGCCAGCCGAGAACGACATTCGCCGCACCGTGGCTCTGAATCGCGCCGATGTCCGCAGCGCGCTCGCAACCTACGCCTCGAGCCAGGCCGCACTCCAGTTGGAGATCGCGAACCAGTATCCCGACATTCACCTCGGTCCCGGTTACCAGCTGGATCAGACCGACAACAAATGGACCCTGGGCGTCTCGTTCCCGATTCCGTTGATGAACCGAAACCAGGGGCCGATCGCCGAGGCTCGCGCGCGGCGCCGGCTCGCGGCGGCGCGTTTCGTCGCCATCCAGGCCCGGGCGATCAACGAGGCGTCCCTTGCGCTGGCGGGTTACCGCGACTCGGTGGCGCAGGTCAGGACCAGCGCCGGCCTCATGCACGAACTCGCCGTCCAGCTCGCATCCGCCCGGCAGAGGGCCCGGGCCGGCGACGTGGATCCGCTCACCGTGGCGTCAGCAGAAATCGAATACGACAACGCGGCCAGCGCCCATCTCGACGCGCTGCTCGGAGCCGAGCAGGCGCTCGGCCGCCTAGAGACCGCCACCGAAAGCCCGCTCATCCTGCCTGCGCGGGTCCTTGGCCAGGCTGAAACCTCCACTCATCCCATCGCTCCTTTCTCTCATGAACCGTAAGCAAGTCCTTACCGCACTCGTCGTGTTGATCCTGGCCGGCGGAATCTATCTGTGGATCCACCACGGCGGACCGGCCGCGGCGTCCGACGACGACAATGTCCCGACGATCGTGACCGTCGAGGTCGGGAACGTCACGCGCGCCACGCTCCACGGTTACGTGACCGCCTTCGGCTCCGTGGCTCCGGCACCCGCCGACGACGGCAGGCCGGCCGCCTCCGCCCGGCTGGCCCCGGCCGCACCGGGCGTGGTGAAAGCCGTACTGGTGTCCGACGGCGCAGATCGGAA
>JAJXYI010000327.1 GCA_021780625.1 bacterium
GGCATGAAGGCGCGGTAGTAGGCGTAGGCCTGATCGCCGTTTCCGCGGGCGATCTCGGCAAGCACGGCCCAGCTCTGCGTGTGGGAGAAGATGCCGCCGTTTTCCTTGTTGCCGGGGTTGAAGAGGACGGCGCGCATGACCTTGACGGGGGTCTTGTCGAAGGGCGGATTGCACATGGCGACGCCCCAGTCGGAGGCGAGGCGATGCTTCACGGTGTCGAGTGCCTTGTCGGCCTGCTCGGGTGTGGCTGCTCCGGAGAGCACGGCCCAGGCCTGGGTGTTCAGGTAGACCTGGCCCTCGGGATAGTCCTTTGTTCCGAAGACGGTGCCGTCCTCGGCGATGGCCCAGATGAACCACTCGCCGTCCCAGCAGACCCTGCGGATCTTGTCGTCGAGCGTCGCCAGCTCGGCGAGGGCCCAGGCCCTCTCGGCGGGGCGGCCGAGCGTGCCGGCGATCTCCGCGTAGGTCCTCAGCCCATACCGGACCTGGAAGGTGACGAACACGGACTCGCCCTTGTAGCCGAGCTTGAGGCAGTCGTTCCAGTCAGCGAGCAGGCCGCACGGGAGGCCGTTCCGGCCGGTCCGCTCAAGGTTGAACTCAAGTGCGCTGCGCATGTGCCCGAGAACGGTGGCCTCGCCGGTGTCGGCGTAGGGCACGACGACATCGTAGAATGCGGCCTCGCCGGTCTCGGCGACGTAGGCGGGGATGGTATTGAAAAACCACTGACAGTCGTCCGATCGGTAGTGTCCGGGCGGGGTGGGTTTCATCGAGCCCGGCTTGTGCGACCAGGGGCGCACCTCGGGTTGGGCGCCGCCGGTGGAGTCCTGGGCGGAGATCATGAGGATGAGCCGCTCACGGACGAGGGAGGGAATCATGCCGCAGACTCCGAGCATGTCCTGGACGGTGTCGCGGTAGCCGAAGCCGTCGCGCTGGTCGCCGGTGTACACCAGCGAGCAGGAGCGCGACCACTCGAAGGTCATGAGCGCGTTGTAGGCGTTCCAGACATTGACCATGTGGTCGAAGTCGGGGTCGGGGGTCTTAACCTGGAGGGTGGCGAGGAGCCCGTGCCAGTGTTTCTTAAGGGCCTCCAGCTCGGCCCTGCAGCGGTCGACGTTTCCGAACTCGGCGCGGACGGCGGCGCCGACGGTCTCGGATTTTCCGATACCCAGGAGCACGAGCACGTCGGCGCTCTGGCCGGGGGCGAGCTCGAGGTCGCTCTGGATGGCGCCGCAGAGGTTGTCGGAGAAGGCCTCGCTGCCCGTGCAGGCGCCCGCGGTGACCGCGGCGGGCCTGTCAAAGCCGTTGTAGGTGCCGAGGAATTTCTCGAGGTCGCAGTCGTGGCCGGCGATGCGCCCGCCGACCTGGGTCATCCACCACCAGCGGCTCTGGTCGCGGTTGGCGAAGTTGCCGGGATCCTCGGGCAGGCGGCCGCAGGACGAGGCGCGGATGAAGCCGTCGCGCCACGTGGACTCGGCGACGTACATCACGTACTGGAGGTTGAGCGTATCGTTGAGGAGGCTCCACTCGGAGGCGAACTCGGCGAAGGAGAAGGTGCTGAGGCGGCGGGGGGCTGTGCCGGTGTTCGTGACGCGGAGCCACCAGTACTCGAACTCGCGCTCGAGGGGCACGAAGTAGGTGGCCTCCGTGCGGATTCCGCGGTACTCGGACTCGATGACCGCGTAGCCCATGCCGAAGCGGCAGGTGGATTTGTATTCGGAAAGTGGTTTCCCGACCGGCTGCCAGGCGGCGGTCCAGAAGTCGCCGGAGTCGCGGTCGCGGAGGTAGAACTGCCTGCCCGGCATGTCCATGGGCACCGAGTTGTAGCGGTGGCGGAGGAAGCGGCCCTCGGCGGGCGAGCGGGTGAAGGAGTAGCCGCCGGCGTTGTTGGTGATGATGCCGCCGTAGCGGCGGGATCCGAGGTAATTGGACCAGGCCCGGGGTGTGTCGGGACGGGTGATCACGTATTCGCGCGCGGAGTCGTCGAAATGGCCGTAGTTCATGGACTATGAGGGAGACTCGCAGCATGGAGCTGCGGAAGTCCACGGGAACCACTTCGTGGTTGATACATTAGGGCGGGGCGCACGAGTGTGCACGCCGCGGCGGATCAGGAGGCCTTCGGAAGTCCTGCGCGCTCGAGGCAGCGCGTGAGGGCGTCGCGTGCGAAGGGCTTGGAGATGAAGGCCGTGGGTTTGGCGTCCGCGAAGCGCTCAAGGCTCAGCTTCTCTGAGAATCCGCTCATGAGGATCACCGGCAGGTCCGGCGCGATGCGGCGGATGGCGGTGAACGCGTCGTGTCCGTCCATGCGGGGCATCACCAAGTCGAGGAGGACGAAGCTGAGGGCCTTGAGGTCGCGCGTGACGCACTCAACCCCCTCGACGCCGTCGGAGGCGACGATGGGCCTGAAGCCGAGGCTTTCGAGCGTGCGGGCGACGACGGCGCGGACGCTTTCCTCGTCGTCGACGACAAGGACCAGGCCCTGCCTCATCGCCGCTGCGGGCCGGGATGCGGTGGCCGGCGGCGTGGACGCGTTGGCGCCGTAGGCGGGTATGATGACGCGAAACACGGTGCCCTGTCCTGATTCGCTGGATACCTGGATCGCGCCGCGATGGGCCTTCACGATGCCGAGCACGGCGGCGAGCCCCAGGCCGCGGCCGGTGAACTTGGTGGTGAAGAACGGTTCGAAGATGTGCTGGCGGATTTCGGCGGGCATGCCCGATCCGTTGTCCTCGACCTCGACGAGCACGTAATCTCCGGCGGGCACGTCCTGGTCCTCGAAGTTGGCGCGCAGCTCCGGCTGGTCGAAGTACCGGCTTTCGGTGCGGACGAGTATGCGCCCGACGCGTTCGCCGATGGCCTCGGACGCGTTGATGACGAGATTCATGATGATCTGCCGAAGCTGGGTGGCGTCGGCCTTCACGGAGGCGACCGGGCGCTGGAGCCGCAGGTCGAGCGTGGTGTTCTTGTGCAGGGAGATCTGGAGCAGCTGGGTCGTCTGGTCGATGAGGTCGGAGAGATTGACTGTGGAGAAGGCGAGGGGACTGCGTCCCGCGTAGGCGAGCATCTGCTGGCACAACTCGGCGGCGCGTTCGGCGGCGCCTTCGATCTGGGTGAGCGCGGCGTTTGCCTGGATGTTCTCGGGGAGATCGAGGCGTGCCAGGCTGGCATTGCCCATGATTGCCGTGAGGAGGTTGTTGAAGTCGTGGGCAATTCCTCCGGCGAGCACGCCGATGCTCTCGAGTTTCTGGACCTGGAGCATTTTTCGCTCGCCCTCGATGCGCTCGGCTTCCGCCTGACGCTGGCGGGAGATGTCGCGCATGATCAGCGAGAACGTGACTCCGTCGCTCTCCGCCTCGCGATGTGGCAGGAGCACGATCGAGACGGGCAGGTCCTTGCCGGCCGCGCCGACGAGGATGAGTTCGCCGTGCCAGAACCCGGATTCGGCGGCGGCGGGCATGGCCTCGGCCTGGAGGATGCGGGCGCTGCGGGGTGCGAACAATTCGGAGAGCCGGCGATCTGCGGTGGTGCGGGCGCCCAGCTGGGCGAGCAGGGAGCGAAGCGAGGCGTTCGCATAGAGCAACTCGCCGGCCGTGTCGGCGGTCGCGATGAAATCGGTGTTGGCCTCGATGATATTGAGGAGGCGATGGGTTTCGGCCTCGGCTAGCCGGGTTTCGGTGATGTCGGTATGCGTGCCGGAAACCAGGAGCGGGCGGCCGTTGGCGTCGCGTGCGACGGTGGAGCCGCGGGCGATCATCCAGCGCACGTGGTTGTCGCGTGTGCGAATCCGATAGGCGACCTCGATGAGCGCTGAGCGTCCCTCGAGGTGTTCATGAAGCGCGGCCGAGAATCGGTCGCGGTCCATGGGGTGGACGAGGGAGGCCCAGCCGGCGAAGTCGGAGGTGGGGCCGGACGCGGGCAGGCCGGTGATGGCGGACCATCTGGCGTTGAACGAGACGCGGTTGCGCGCGATGTTCCAGTCCCAGAGGCCGAGCTGTGCGCCGTCGATCACGCGTTCGAAGCGGGATTCGCTGGCTGCCAGTTCGCGTTCGGCTTCGGAACGTCGGGTGACCGCGGTGCCCAGGCCGAGGCCGACGACGGCAACTGCGAGCTGAAACAGGAGGAAATTGATGATCAGGTAGGTGGTGCTCCCCGTGATGTGCATCCCGATCATGCCGCCCATGGTCACGAGGAGCGTGGCGATCGTGGCTCCGGGCAGGCCGTGACGAATGCAGATCCAGATAAGCGGCAGGAAGCACAGGTAAAACGCGTTGTAGTTGCGGAGAGGCCCGAATTCGAACACGAGCCCGAGGCAGGCGAGGAGCACGAGCATCTCCACGCCGAACAGGGAGACTTCGCGCAGTGTGCGCAGCCAGGGCACGCGGCGCGCCCGGGCTTCGGGATTGATGAGGGGACCGGCGAAGACGAGGGCGAGCGGGACGACTGTGAGCAGGCCGCTGACGTCCCCGATCCACCAGCGGAGCGAAGAGTGGATGAGGTCCGAGGCCGAGGCGTAACCCAGCGGAATGAGGACTCCGGTGCCGACGAAGGCGAGGAGGGCCGGGGCGCCCAGGATGATCGAGGCGAAGGTAAAGGCACGATCCCGGGAGTCCGGCATGAGCCCTCCGCTGCCATAGCGGGTCATCAGCCAGGCCGCTCCCGAGTAATTGAGCGTGATGAGAAGCGGGAAGAGGAACGGCGCCCACCAGACGTGGAAACCCGAGGTCAGAAGTGCCGACGCTACATTGGCGACAAAGACGATCGGGGCGTAACGGATTCCCAGAAGGAGGAGCAACGACAGGGCGAGGCCGGCAGGGGGGTACCAGAGCGAGATTCCCGGAGCCACCTGGAAGAAAGTCGCGGACGCGTCCGCTGCGAGGTGCAGGAGGACATAGACTACGCAGGCGACTACCTGGGGTGTGGGGCGTTGCTTGGTGCCGGTCACGGTCAGTTGGACGCGCGAAGGCTCACCAAGGACCCGGCGACGATCAAGCTCTTAGGGCGGGGTGCGGAAAATGCTTACCGGGGCAGATTTCCACCTGCAGCCAGACTCCGGATACAAGTCGGTCACGCAGGTTGTCCCTGCCGCACGATTGGAAGGTCTATCTCGACGCGAAGGCCGGGACGATCGGTGCGATTCGCCGCGCTGAGCGTGCCACCGTGAAGGGTCGCGATGCTCTGCGCGATGGCGAGCCCGAGTCCGTGGCCACGTCGCCCGGGCTGGGGCGAGTCCCTGTCGGACCGGTCGAAGCGGACAAATCGCTGGAAGATGCGATCGATCTGGTCGGCGGGAACTCCGGGACCCTCGTCGGTGAGGTCGAGGTGCCAGGCTGAGCCGTCCACGCGGGCGGAGAGACCGATGGATCCACCCGGCTTGCACGCACGAACGGCGTTGGTGACGAGATTGAGGAGCAGCTGATGGATGAGCGTGGGCTCGCATTCAACGATGGCCGGGTCGTTGCGCAGGACCGAGAATCGCACGCCCTTTTCCTCCGCGAGCGCTTCCGCGTCGCCCGCGAGGCCGTCGACGATCGAGGCGGTGGTCACGCGGCTCATCGGGGCCGACCATGCGCCGCTCTCGGCCTTCGCGAGGAACAGCAGGCTCTCCATGATTCGGTGGAGGTGTTCGATATCCTCGAGCATGTCCTCGAGGTGGGCTGCGCCCGCAGGGTCGGAGGCCACGGATGGACGCAGCCGCTCCGCGTTGAGTCGGATCAGCGCCAGCGGAGTCTTCAGTTCGTGCGAGGCATCGGCGGTGAATCGCCGGCTTTGATGAAAGGCGGCCTCCAGGCGGTCGAACATCTGGTTTAACAAGAGGGCGAGCGCGGACAGCTCGTCGCGTCCCTCGGGCAGCGGGATACGCTCGCTGAGGTTGTCGGCCCTGATTCGCAGGGCGGTTTCGCGGATGGCGCGGATCGGGCGTAGGGTCACCCGGGCAAAGGCGCGACCGATCGCGAGGCTCGCGAGGGCGACGCAACCGAGGATGATCGCGGCGACCCGTTCATAGTCCTCCATCACGTGCAGGAGCGGACTGAGCGTACTGGCGATCTCGTAGTGGAGCCCGTCCGCGGAGTAGGCCGACAGCCTCACGCGGCCGAGGCCCGGGAGCGTGACCGTTTCATGGACATCGGAGCCCTCGACGTGCGGGAGGACCAGCGCTCCGAGATTTGCGGAGCGGAAGATGATGTTTCCGGCGCTGTCGTGAATCTGGGTGAAATACAGCCCGGCGTCGTTGTCGGTGTCCTGGCCGATTCGCTTTCCGATCTCGCTGCCCTTGATGCCGGGTTCCGCACGGATCATCTGGCTGAGCTCGCGAAATTCGCCCTCGTGGAGCACCTCGAGGCTGTGCTGCCCCTGGGAGGACAGCACCCAGCCAACGAGGATGAGCACGACGGCGGTGGTGGCGGTCGTGACGAGCGCGAAATGAAACGCGAGCCGGGCGGTGAAAGTGCGGCCGAAGGACATCAGGCGAGTTGGTAGCCGGAGCCGCGCACTGTCCGGATCAGCTGCGGTTCGCCGATGTGCTCGAGCTTTTTCCGAAGGCGGCGGATGTACACGTCGATGAGGTTGGTCTCCAGGTCGTAGCTGGCGTGCCAGACCTTTTCCGCGATGGCGGTGCGTGTCAAAACCCGGGAGGGATTCAGCAGGAACAGCTCAAGTAGGGCGAATTCGCGGCTCGTGAGCGCGATTGGGCTGCCGTCGCGGGTGACGGTGCGGGCGAGCAGGTCCACGCGAATGCCGCGGTGGGTGAGGACGGTGGCCTTGACGCCTGCCTGCCTCCGAAGCAGGGAGCGAATTCGGGCGAGCAGCTCCTCGATGCTGAATGGTTTCGGAAGGTAGTCGTCGGCGCCGAGGTTCAGGCCGCGGATCCGGTCCTCGACTGCGTCGCGCGCGCTGAGGATCAGGACTGGCTCGTTGAACCCGCTCTTGCGCCAGGTGCTGAGCAGGTCCAGTCCGTCGCCATCGGGGAGGCCGAGGTCGAGCACGATGGCGTCGAACGGCTCCTCCGCGATGGCGTCGGTGGCCGCGGCCGCGGTCGTCACGTGTTTGGCCGTATAATTCTGTTCGACGAGCGCCTTTTCGACGAAGGAGCCCATCCGTGCTTCATCCTCTACGATCAGAATTTTCATGCTGTGCGAGCCCGTGAAGGACAACGACTCGCGCTGCGAGTGCCCGAAGATCGCCATCCGTCAGGTACTCATGGCCGGCCATCGGAGTGCCCGCGATGCCAAATTTGATGAGGCGCATCAGGTCGGGGATCGAAACCTGGTGATTCGCCGTGGATGCGAGAACAGACCAATGGCCGGACGAAAAATCGGGCGGGCGCTGCGAAAGCAGGTGAGCGACGGGGCCATTCCCGCGTCCCTGTTCACCGTGGCAGCCTGCGCACAAGGTGGTCCAGAGCCGGAGACCCCGCCGGGGGGCCACCGCCTGCGGCAGTGAGGGGCGCCATGAGGCGATCTGCGCGGCGCGCGCGGCTTCAAGGCCACGTCCGAGGGTGGCCAGGTAGGCGACGAGCGCGGGGCCCCGCGGATCTCCGCGGGCGAAGAGCGGGGCGTAGGAC
>JAJXYI010000102.1 GCA_021780625.1 bacterium
CCTGTGCCGCGAGGCGGGCCTGATGGAATTCGAACAGGTCGATGTCTACGATATCACCAACGGCAACCGCTTTACCACCTACGTGATCTACGGAGGACCGGGACAGATTCAGATCAACGGAGCCGCGGCCCACTTAGCCAAACCCGGCGATCTGGTCATCATCGCCGCCTACGCACACTTGAGCGCGGAAGAGATTCCAGGTCATCGCGCACTCGTGGTCCAGGTTGACGGCATGAACCGGCCAGCGTCGCGCAAGGAACAGGCCGTCCGAAAGCCCTGAGGAGACCGATCTTCTCAGCCCGCCTTGCCCGCCGAGCCAACCCAGCGCGCCCCCGCCGACGTGAGCCCGTGGGCCACCACCGGCACAAGCACCAGGGTCAGCAACATCCAGCCGCATAAGACGACCGTGATCGCCGTCATCTCGACGATGAGCGCCCACGACAGATGCGGCGCAGCCTGAGCCAGCGTCCTGACCGTACCAGCCGGCATTTCCGGATAGAGCGCTGCGTGCGCCGTCTTTCCCATGATGTCGACAGCCGCCCGCATCATGGCAAGCGACGCCGTATTCAGAGCCGACCAGCCTGTCGGCCATAGAGACACCCCTAGGAGCCCGATCATGCACCGGAGGCCGATGCCGCGCAGCGACTCCGAACCGAGCCCCGCCAACACCAATGGCATCAGGGCAAAACCGGCATGAAACAGCACCCAACGGACCGCTTCAGCCAGATAGAACCCCGACTGCGTGACCTGTGCGACGAACTCGACGCTGAGGATGATACGCTGAACCAGCCCCGCTCGCTCGACCGAAGTGGCGACCGACCACGTTTGCTCGGCAGGTGTGGATGCCGCAAACACAGGCGGCTTGGCCCAATTCCAGCCCTTCCCCAGCCATTGTTCCTCGCGGCCATCCCCGGGTTTCCACATCCCGTCCAAACCGTCGGCTGAAGGGCTGGAGGCCAAGGTCCAGTGTTCGAGCACCTGGCCAAACGTCAGCATGAACGGGGTCAGCGAAACGGGTCCGTCCGCAGGCACGGTTTCCAGCGGCGGAACCGAGACGGCGCGATTTCCCATGGCGTCCGCAATTGCATCGCCGGTCTCGGCAACCAAGGTGCGCCAGAGCGGGACAGTTGAGATGAAACCCACGATCAGAATCATCGATGCGATGTGCTCCAAATTCGCCCCTCCGCGGCGCATGCGTGCCAAAAGCCCACCGATCACGAGCATCACGGAGGCCGCCTGGGAGAACAGCAGGATGCGCTCACCGATGTCACCCAACTCGAGCGCGACACGCACGGGGTGAAACACGTAACCGACGTCCCGCATCCGGGCTTCGTCAGGCGCCCCCAGCGCCAGACACTGGAACGCGATCGCCGCCAGAATCCAACGCATGCCCGATCTCATCGCTGGGGCTCCGGCGGCTAATGGTTTTCACCCTGCTGGGCATGCAGGGAGGTGAGGGCCCTGGCCCGCAATTTCTCCACGAACGTATCCGCCCACTCCAAATCCGCCTCCCGCTTCCGTTCCGTCTCAATGCGAAGTCGGGCTCCCAAGGATTCGCTATCGCCCCGTGCCTGCTCGGACATCTGACGGGTGACCTCGAGGCGCTGCTGGGAGGCTGCGATAGCCGCGTCGACCGCGTCGATTTCAGTTTGGGTCGTGGCGCGCTTCAGTCGTTCGAGCAACCTTTTCTGAGTCTCCATTTCCTTCTTCGCAACGAGGCCCTGGTTTTCCAACGCCTGCATTCGCCGCTCAAGGAGACCTTCCTCGCGGGCCAGGGAGGCGAATCGAGCCGAGTTTCGCGAGTATTGGTCACCCAGGACCTGATAGGATGAATCGACGGTGTTGACCTTCGAAAATGGCGCCGTCTTGTCGGCCCCGACCGCATAGTCTTTCAGCCCCTGCCTCATCGACTCCTGCCTGGACTGCAGCGCTACCGCCGCCTCAGCGGGCTCAGTCACCCGCGCAACATCACCCGCCACAACCGAAGCCGGCGCCCCCGGGTTACCCATCCGTTCGACGAGAAGCTTAGTCTGTTCAAGTTCCTGCCTCAGCAGCGTCTGGACCTCCTCCCACTCGGTCTTCTCACGTGTCCATTTGACGCCGTCCATCTGATCCGCGGCGATAATCACCACATCTCCGACTCCACCTATCGCATGACACGGCGCGATGGCAGCCACGGCGAGCGTCGCCAGGCTGACCGCGCGAATCCGACGTAAGACAATCGATGTTTTCATGGGAAATGCGCCGCATCACTCGACGACGCGAATCGCGAGCTGACCGGGTTCTGTGTTGCCACCCTCCGTTGGAATTACCGGGGCTGGAAGAAGGTAGGTCCGGAAACGCCCCTCCGACCGCTCTTCCAATGGACGCTTTTCCAAGGCGTGTCGCAGAAAATACTGGCGCTTGATCGCATCGCTCTGGCCTTGGACATAACCTTGGTCAAATCCCTCCTGCCGCACAGCCTTGTCCGGGCCGAGCGCGAGATGCGTGAGGGTGGCCCCTGCAATCGCGCCGGCCGCGGTAGCGCGGGCATCGCCGTCGCCCAGCTCATGCCCGCCCAACGCACCCGCCGCGGTGCCTGCGCCCACCCAGGCGGCGCGCTTCGCCGTACTGTCGACCTGCGTGCAACCTCCACTCGCAATGGCGACGGTGACGATTGCCATCGCGACCACCAGGTGCTCCACGGCCGCGCCCAGCCACTCCCTACACTCGAATTTTAACTGGTCCGCATTCATAAGCTCGCCCCCGCGGCGACCGCAGTTTCATTGCGCGTTTTCGGCTTGGCCGCCTCGCGGCACACTCCCTCCACCGGATCCGCGTAGCCCGCGAGAGCCTTTGTCCGCTCGTCAAAACAGGCTCCACTGGAATCGGCGACGTAAAGCATCTCCGGGGTGACCCGATTGCGCACCACACCACACGAACACCCTTCGCCCTCGACCGAAAAGACGGCCATCTGGGAGAAACGGTCATCGCCGTTTTGATATTCAGGCGCCGTGAATGTGCGGACCGCATTCCTCGCCGCCGCAGGCAGTCCGATCGCATCGCCAATCTCGTCGAGATCCTTTCGGTCATTTTGGCGAAAGAGAAAATACTGCTTCGAATTTCCAAAGATCACGGGCCGCAGCGCACTTCGCGCGAGCTGGCCGTACTGCTGCGTCACGGGAAGAATGTGACATCCGAACTTCCCCATCTGCGCATAGAACTCCGCGAGCAGCTCCTCCATCCCTCCCACCTGAAGGTAGCGGGAGGGCTCTTCGAAGATGAACTGCTTTCGCAGAGCCCGGGGCAGCGTGATGATCCGCTGCCGGAGGCGGTTCGCCACCAGGAACACCGCCGCCTCCTTCATCTCCACATTGGCCGAAGGCAGAAGACCGAATTCAAAGTGAATCAGGCGGCTGTCCAGGCGGCGATTCGTGTGACCGTCGAACAGGCGTCCATGCGGTCCGCCCCGTTGCCAGACGCTCAACTGCGACGCCAGACGGTCGACCGCTTCCTTGGAATGGTGCGGCAGGCGGTTGTATTTGAGAGACTCCACGAGGGACAGGTGCGTCGGGAAGTCCGCGGCGCCAAGCAGCGAGAATCCAACGTCGCGCACCGCCGCCGCCGACTCCGGCCTCCTCGCGTGGGCGATCGCTTCCGACTCCCCTATCGACGATATCGTCTCGCGGATTCTTCCCTCGTTCGATCCCAGCTGCTCGCGAAGATCGGCAAAGAGTTCGAGCGGAGCGACCACCGCCGTGCCGGACTGGGCTTCGCGCCGCATTCGCTCGAGAACGATGGCCAGGCGGGCCGCCTCGACTTCCCGCTCGGGATGGCGAAGACGGACGTCGCTCCACGTGTCGATGTACAGCTGCTCCAGATACTCGCCCAGCATCGCCTTTCGCTGCTGGTTGGCCGCCGGGTCCGCCCCTCTGCCGGCCATCACGAGCAAGAGGCCCGCGGCCGAGCCCACCTGGAGCCGCGTGAGCGGAAGGCCCTGTGTATCCATATAGTTGATAACCAAGTCTCCATCCGGATGCAGGATGATCGACTCGCCCCCAAGCAGCCGCACCAGCGTGCCATAGGACAATCCCTCCTCGATGATGCCGCGAAACGCGAAGAAACAGTCGGTCTGGGAAAGGTAATCGATGGTCTGACTCGACTTACCGACTCTGGTTGTACCGATCATCACCGCGTGCTGGGGAGTGCCGCCGGCATAGGTGCGGATGCCGACGAGGTTTCCCGCCTCTCCATCGTACAATGCCTCACCCGCCTCGGGATGTCCGAGATAGGAACTCGAAAGTGGAATGAGATCCTGGAGAAAACAGACCGAAGGATCCCGCCCAGCCAGGGCGAAAAGATCCCAGTCACGGTACCTCCCGCCGGTCCACCCGGGCAGCGTCTCGAAGAAGAGGCATTTTGCCTGTGTCTCATCCTCTACTTGATAGCACTGCGCGCCGCCCATGGCTCCGACGGATTCCTTGAGAGCCTGCACCTTGGCCATGAGGCCGGTAAGAGTCAGATCCCACGCGCGGATCACCGGCAGGACGCCAAACGGCCGCGCAAACCCGCCCTGCAACGCCGAGATCCTGGCCTTCTTCCGCGCCATCACGTCGTCCAACGAGGCCTTGTCCTCATTCCTTCGACTGCCCTGCAGTCTGCGCAGCTCATCCTCCGTCTTCCTCACTTCAGCCGTCGCGTCGAGCGGGTAACAGTTCAGCGTGAGACAATAGTCACCCGCAAGAGCCGAGGTGAGCGCCCAGATGATCCCGAAATGAGTCTCCATCGGCCAACGACGAAGGACCAGGAGCGTGTGATAGTGGCCGTCGAGGCGAAAGAAGACATTGCCCTCCGCATCCCGGGTGGAGACTCCACCGCCCGGCCAGCAATTTTCCAGGATCGTCCCCCGCGGGTTGAATCCCGATGAGGCACCTGCACCGGCAGCCCTACGACTCGGCTGACAAAACGCCCTCCACGCCGAAAAATGACTTCGATCGGTCATCATCTCCATCCGGGCGCCGGGCAGGCGGCCGGCCAGTTGAAGACAGCGGTCCGAGAAATTCTTTGCGTTCTGCTCCAGGTACCGGTCGATCTGATCGCGCGACCGAAAGCCCGCCCCGGGAACCGATGTGCATCGACGCGCCAGATACATGTCCAAGCGCTCCCGCCGCAGGCGCCCCTCGTGCTGAAGGCGACGATAACGCTCGTGCCGTTCCTCCCGAACCCTGGCGCACCACCCACGCGCACCAGCCTCCGTCGTCCTCCTGCCATACTGCTCCAGTTCCGCATGATAGTCGGAATCGACCCGCCACTGAAACTGCACTGCCTCATCCGGCGCGAGCTGGCAGAAGAAGGTGCCAAAGGCGTCGTAATAGTCGTCGCGCGTGCCTTCGTCGGCAGCCTTCAGGTCCGGAAGGTCGAGATGCGCGCCGCGCGCGAGCACGGTCGACGGTTTCAGCGCGTCGTCGAACCAGAGCAGGTCCCCCTCGAACCAGCCATCGGGGGGTCTCGTCTCGATCAACGCGCGCAGCGCGCAAAGCCAGTGTGCACTCACGGCCTGCCTCCAAAGACACCCCGCGGATTCGCCCGCCAGGGCCTGGGATGTGACGACCGGGAACGCAGCGTTCTACCAAGATCAAAATGGCGGCCAACGATCAGGCCCTCAAAGAAGTCGCCGACGTAATGAGGTGGCCGGCCTATGACGAAAATCTTAACCCACGCGGTTGATACGACCAGGGGCAACGATGTGACGCAAACTCTGGTCGGGAAGGCCAGGGCCGCAGCGAGAATGAAAACCAGGATCGCGATCACCGCCCCGGCCACAACGAACAGATAAGCTTCGCCTTCGAGCTCCCAGCGACCAAATCGCACCACGCCCTTTGAGTCGGGGCCGCTATGGGTGCGCGTGGTTCTTGCAGCCATGGGAGGAGAAACTGACCGTCAAAGCAGCTTGAGCCCCAGGGCATCCCAGAACCCCGACAGGTTGAGGGCAAAAATCGCAAGCCACGGTGCCGCCGCGATGGCCACACCGGAAAATATCTTCCGCTTGCCGTCCTCCCCGTGCTCGAGCATCGCGGCACCGTTGACGCACTTCGCTACGCACCACAGCGCGGCGATCCCGATCACCGCCCAGGTGGCGAGCTGGACAACATCGATGAGCTGGTCGGGCAGTTTCACAACGCCCGACGGGACCAGCGACAGATCCAAAGTTTTCCATAGTCCGGTTGCCTCGAAGGCTGCGACCGCCAGCCAGGGTGCCATTCCAACCGCGATGCCGGCATAGATCTTCTTTTTTCCCTGTTCGCCGCGATCCAACATATCGGCGCCCTGGATGCACTTGATGACACAGAACACCGCCGAGGCGGCGATGATCACCAGCAATCCATAGGAGAAGTTGTCCTTTACCTTCGGAGGCAGCGAAAAGGCTGCGAGGGGGAGAGATAGCAGGAATTCGGGGTTCATGGCTTCGACATTAAAAAGGTAAAATCTATTTTACTTTTTTCAAGATTATTTGTTTCGCATTTATCCCGGCCTGCCGCACAGGTCGGGCGACGTCGCCGCGCAGGAGGAGGCATTTTGAGTTGCAGCGTTGGCGAGTCGGGCAACGTTTCTCTGCTCTGGTATGAACTTTACCGCCCACGAAATTGAAGCGGAGGCCGATCGGCTGCTCCGCGCGCTCATGCACGTGGAATGCGACGCACGCCGCACCTGGAACCTGGATACCTGCCGGGAGCTGGCTCCGCTGACCCTCGAAATCCAGCGTTTGAAACGCGAAAAGGGCGCCATCATCCTCGCCCACTCCTACGTCGAGCCGGAAATCATTTATGGTGTGGCCGACTTCAAGGGTGACTCCTACTTCCTCAGCCTTCAGGCGAAGAAGGCACAGGCTCCGATGATCGTCTTTTCGGGCGTGGTCTTCATGGCCGAGACGGCCAAGATCCTCTGCCCTGACGCCACGGTGGTCGTGCCGGACCGGGGCTCGGGTTGCTCACTGGCTGATTCGATCACGGCCGAGCACCTCCGCCGGCTCAAGGCCCTGTACCCTGACGCAGCTGTGGTGTGCTACATCAACAGCACGGCGGCCGTTAAGGCCGAATGCGACGTCTGCGTCACCTCCGGGAATGTCTACGACATCATCTGCAGGCTCCCGCAGAAGCGCATCCTTTTTGTCCCGGACCGCCTGATGGCGGAAAACATCCGTGCCGAACTGAAGCGACGGGGCGTCGACAAGGAAATCCTTTCCTCGGATGGCACCTGCATGGTGCACGAGGAGTTTACTCCGGCGCAGATCACCGAGGCCCGCGAGCGTTTTCCCGGGCTGAAGGTGGTCGTGCATCCCGAGTGCACGGCGGAAGTCGCCGCCGCGGCGGATTTCGTCGGCAGCACGGGCGCGATGATGAAATACGTTCGCTCGACCCAGGCGCCGTATTTCCTCATGCTTACCGAATGCGGCCTGGTTGGGCGTCTCGAGGTCGAGAATCCCGAAAAGGCCTTCGTCGGCGGATGCCGTCTGTGCCCATACATGAAACTCAACTCGCTCGAGAAGATCCGCGATGTCCTGGCTTCACCGC
>JAJXYI010000237.1 GCA_021780625.1 bacterium
CGAACCTGAGCCTCGAGCCGGTCGAGGGTCGGGTCGCCGTAGAGCGTCCACCACGCACCGCGGTCCGCCCTGTCTCCCGGACGTGCCGTGCGCCAGAGCACGCCGTCCGGGCCGGTCGCGGACGCGGAGGATTCGCCGTAGTGCAAGGGCGTATCCACGGTCGGACGTTCATAGGTTGGCGCCAGGTTGCACCCGGACAGGAGCGCGGTGGCGGCGCCGGCCGCGAGGAGAAGAGAGAGTCGTTTCATGATCAGGGCTCCGGTTGAACCTCGGTGATGGCGCTGGCCGTCGCATCCGGCTCGAAGCCGGCCCTCCGGCGTCGGCGCTCACGCGCCGCGGCCAGCCAGTGCGAGAGGCGGTCCAGGTACAGATAGATGACCGGAGTCGTGTACAGGGTGAGGATCTGCGAGACGAGGAGTCCGCCCACGATCGCGATGCCGAGCGGCCGCCGGAGCTCCGACCCCGTGCCGTGTCCCAACGCAAGCGGGAGTCCGCCAAACAGCGCCGCCATGGTCGTCATCATGATCGGTCGGAACCGCAGCAGGCAGGCCTCGGTGATCGCCTCGCGCGAGGCCTTGCCCTCCTTGCGCTCCGCCTCCAGCGCAAAGTCGATCATCATGATCGCGTTCTTCTTCACGATGCCGATCAGCAGGATGATGCCGATGATCGCGATGACGCTCAGGTCATGGTGGAACAGCATCAGCATGAGCAGTGCGCCCACGCCCGCGGACGGTAGCGAGGAAAGGATCGTGATCGGATGGATGTAGCTCTCGTAGAGCATGCCCAGGACGATGTAGACGACCGCAATGGCCGCCAGGACGAGCAGGGGCGTCGACTTGAGCGAAGACTGGAAGGCCTGCGCCGTGCCCTGGAAGGATCCCTGGACCGTGAACGGCGCGTGCAGCCGCTCGCGCATGCCGTCAATCTCCTCGACGGCCTGTCCAAGCGAGAAACCGGGCGCGAGGTTGAAGGAAAGGGTTGTCGCAGGGAACTGGCCCTGGTGGTTGACCGACAGCGCCTCGACCTTCGGCACGAAGTGGGCCACGGCGCTCAGGGGAATGCGCGCGCCGGATGCGTTCACGACATAGAGGGTTTCCAGGGCGCGCTCATTGAGCTGGTACTGCGGCTGCACCTCGAGGACGACGCGGTATTGGTTCGCGGACGAATAGATGGTGGCCACCTGACGCGAGCCGAACGCATCGTAGAGCGTGTCGTCGATCAGCTGCGGTGAAAGTCCGAGCCGGGAGGCGGTGTCGCGATCGATCTCGATGGCGATGTGCGGCGCGGCGATCTGCTGGTCCGACGCCACGTCCTGCAGCCCGGGCAGCTTCTTCATCTCGGCCTCGAAGATCGGAGCCCAGTGGTTCAACTCGTCGAGGTCGGTGTCGGTCAGCGTATACTGATACTGGGTACGGCTCAGGCGACCGCCCACGCTGATGTCCTGGCCGGCCTGCATGAAGAACTTCGCGCCCACGACCTTTGCGACCTGCGGCCTTAGCCGCTGGATCACCTCGTCGGCCGACGCGCTGCGTTCCGAGAGCGGCTTGAGCTGGATGAACATGCGAGCGGTGTTTTCCGTCGAGTTTCCTCCGGTCGCTCCGCTGAAGGCCATCGCACCGCTGACGGCGGGATCCTTCAGGACGTAAGCGGCGACCTCGTGCGTGAGCTTGGCCATCTGCTGGAACGAGGTGTCCTGCCGCGCATCGACCTCGCCGAAGATGAAGCCGGTGTCCTGCTGCGGGAAAAAACCCTTCGGGATCACCACGTACAGCGCGCCGGTGAGGAAGATCAGGCCGATCGTGGTGATGAGCATCGAGAACTGATGGTCGAGCACCCACCGCAGGCCGCGTTCGTAGAGTCGCAGCATGGCGTCGAACACGCGCTCGGCCGCCTTGCTGAAACGGCTCTCCTTCGAGCGGTCCTCGTGCTTCAGAAAGAGGGCGCACATCACCGGCGTGAGGGTGAGCGATACGACCGCCGACACGACCACTGCGGTCGTCACGGTCATCGCGAATTCACGGAAAAGCCGGCCAATGATGCCGCCCATGAACAGGAGCGGGATGAACACCGCGATGAGTGAGGCGCTGATCGAGACGATCGTGAATCCGATCTGCCCGGAGCCCTTGATTGCGGCCTGCAGTGGCGAGTCGCCCGCCTCGATGAAGCGGACGATGTTCTCGATCATCACGATCGCATCATCGACGACAAAACCGACGGCGATCGTCAGTCCCATGAGCGACAGGTTGTCGATGCTGTAGCCCATGAGGTACATCGCTCCGAAGGTGCCGACGATCGACAGCGGCACCGCGATTCCGGGGATGACTGTCGCCCAGACTTTTCGGAGGAACAGGAAGATGACCATGACCACGAGCGCCACCGTGATGCCGAGGGTGAAACGTACATCGCTGACCGAGTCCTTGATGGATTGGGAACGGTCGGACATCAGCTGGACCTTCACGCCAGGCGGCAGCGTGGGCACGAGGCGCTTCATGAGGTCCTTCACCCCTTGGACGGTCTCGACGGTGTTGGCGCCATCCGCGCGGCGGATCAGGAGCAGTTCGGCCGACTTGTTGTTGTGCCAGGCGCCGACGCGGTTCTGCTCGACCGAATCGATGGCGTTTCCGACGTCGCGGATGCGAACCGGGGAGCCATTGCGATAGGCGACGATGACATTGTTGAAACCGGCCGCGTCGAAGAGCTGGTCGTTGGTGTCGAGCGTGAGCGCCTTGTGCGCGTTCTCGAGATTTCCCTTGGGCTGGTCGGTGGACGCGGCGGTAATTGCCGCACGGACCTGCTCGAGGCTGAGGCCCCGCGCTGCGAGCGCCGCGGGATCGATCTGCACGCGCACCGCGTATTTCTTCTGGCCGGCGATGATCACCTGGGAGACGCCCGGGACTGTGGAAATCTTCTGCGCGAGCAGGGTGTTCGCGTAGTCGTCCACCTTGTACACGGGCAGCGTGTCCGACGAGACGGCGTAGATGAGGATCGCCCGGTCGGACGGGTTCACCTTCCGGTACGTCGGCGGATTCGGCAGATTCTTGGGGAGGAGTCCACCCGCCGCATTGATTGCGGTCTGCACGTCCTGGGCGGCGGCGTCGATGTTGCGGCTCAGATCGAACTGCAGCGTGATCGAAGTCTGACCCAGACCGCTGGTCGAGGTCATCTGACTGAGTCCCGGGAGAGCGGCGAACTGCTGCTCGAGCGGCGTCGCGACCGACGAGGCCATGGTCTCCGGGCTCGCGCCAGGCAGCGAGGCGGTGACGCTGATCGTGGGAAAGTCGACCGTGGGAAGCGCGGCGACGGGAAGCAGGTTGTACGCGACCAGCCCGAAGCCGAACAGTCCCAGCATCAGCAGGGACGTGGCGATCGGCCGTACGATGAAGGGGCGGGAGATGTTCATCGCGAGGAGGGCGAGGCGCTGTTTCCGCCGGCCGGGGACGACGGAGCTTCAATTCGGATCCGCGTGCCGTTATCGAGGCGATACTGTCCGTCGAGCACGACGTGTTCCCCGGCGGCGAGCCCGTGGTCGATCACCACCACGCCCTGGTCCGTGCTCGTCGTGGTGACGGACCGTTGCGAGACGGTGTCGTTCGGGTTGATGACGAAGACATAGTCGCCGTCGGGACCCTGCTGGACAGTGCGCTCGGGGAGGGTGATGGCGTTCTTCCGAACGCCGACCAAAAAGCGGAGGCTTACGAACTCCCCTGGCCACAGGGCCGTGTTTTCATTCGGAAATGTCGCCTTCAACTTGAAGGTTCCCGTCGCCTGATCGATCTGGTTGTCGATGGTGAGCAAGGTTCCCTCGGCGATCGGCTTGGCGCTGGAGCGATCGAAAGCCTCGACGCGCAGCGGATGGCCGGCGCGCATTCCCGCCAGCACCTGCTGAAGGCGGTTTTGCGGGAGTGTGAAGATGACGGAGATCGGCTTCAGCTGGACGATGGTCAGGAGGCCGGTCGTGCCGTTCGCGGTGACATTGTTGCCCGGGTCGACCATGCGAAGACCGACGCGGCCGTCGATGGGCGAAACGATGTGCGTGTAGTCGAGGTTCAGCTTGGCGGCCTGCAGCCCGCCGCGGTCGAACAGCACGATTCCCTCGTCGGCCTGGACCGTGGCCTTCTGCGCCGCGGCCTGCTGCTCGGGGATGGCATGTTGGGCGACCGCCGCGCGGTAGCGCTCGAGGTCGAGCCGGGCGTTTGCGAGTTGCGCCTCATCCCGCTCCAATTGACCGCGCGCCTGCTCGAGCGCCGCCGCGTAGGGGCGGGGATCGATCACGGCCAGGAGATCGCCCCGGCGCACCATCTGGCCTTCCTTGAAATGCACCGCCTCGAGCGTCCCCGAGACGCGGCTGGTCACCGTGACCTGCGCCTCCGGCACCACCGTGCCAATGGCGTCCGCGGTCACGTCGACGTCGCGCGTCGTGGCGATGGTCGCCGTGATCGGAACGACAGCGATGCCGCCCCTGGGGGCTTTGGCCGCGGTGATCCGATTGATCCAGATCAGGGCGCCCACGATGAGGATCAGGGCGAGGAGCCCGAGAACTCTGCGGGCTTTTGATTTGGGAGAAGGGCTGGTGCTCATGTCGATGAAATGGGAGGAGGAGAGGCGAGGGGAGTGGGTCCGTCCGCGGGCGTCGGTGTAGCGACGACGTTGGTCGCTTGGCCTTCGAGGGCGCGGTCGATGACTTTCAGCAGACCGGGAAAATCCAGGGGCTTCTCGAAACATCCGAGCGCTCCCGCCGCGCGCGCCGCCTCCTGCTGATGGGGCCAGGCGGTGATGATGATTGCATGGAGCGCCGGCGCCTGCCGCCGCATCGCGGCCAGGGTCGTCCAGCCGCTCTCGCCGGGCAGCTCGACATCGACGAGCGCGAGATCAACCGAACCCAGTCCCGCAAGCGCACGCATGGCCTCATCGCCGGTCGCCGCGGGCACCGCGTCGTATCCCGACTCGACCAGCACGCGCGCAAGCATCTGCCGCACCACTGGGTCGTCATCGACGACCAGGATGCATCGGCGCAAAGCGTTGGGAGGCAGGGACGGCACGAGGTGCGCTCAATGCTCAAGCTGTGCCAGAAATCCGGCCTGCCATGACAATCAATCACTTCCGAATTTCTGAAGTCCGAAGACCTCCGCCAAACGCCTAATTTCTTTCCAACCCCTGTAAAGTTGCTTAGCACCCATCTCGCGATCTTGGGGACAGGCAGCTTACGCAGGAGTCGTCGGCCGAGCGCCCTTTATCGAACCGCTTTCATTCAGGATGAACCCACTCGCCGTCCGCGTTCGAATCATAGCCCTTGGCCTGGCCCTCGCGGCGCTGGGAGCGACCATTGCGGGCATCCTCTGGAATTTCCAACGGCAGACCCACGAGGTCCGCGCAAAGCTGGCGAACATCGACGCCGAAAGCGGCCAGCTGGCCTCGCAGTTCAAGGATCGTTTCCGTGAGATCACGAATGCGCGGCTCCAGTATGCGGTCAGCCACGATCCCGCCGATTGGACGCAGTTCCTCGGTGCCACCCAGGCCCTGTGCCAGTGGACGAACCAGCAGACGCAGCGCCTGAAGACGCCGGATGAACGTGTCATTCTCGGGCAGATCAAGGCGGCGCTCGTCGCATACCGACACACGATCGGGCAGATTCCCGGCGAACCCAATGCGCCGCCGGGAAACAGCCTCGCCGCCTACACCCGCGTGCGCTCGGAGTCGCACCACCTCTTCGACCTCGGCGAGAGCCTCGCCAACGCCCATTACCGTCTGCGCAACCAGCTCATCGCGGAGACGCGCCTCCGCCTGAACAGCCTGCGCTGGTCCGTGCTCGGCCTGCTCGGACTCCTGTTCCTCTTCGGTCTCGCGCTCGCCGCCGTGGCCTACCGCGACATGATCGCTCCGCTGCGCGTGAAACTCATCGAGAGCCAGACGCTCGTGGAGCGCCAGGAGAAGCTTGCCTCCCTGGGCATGCTCGCGGCGGGCGTCGCGCACGAGATCCGCAACCCGCTCACCGCGATCAACGCTGCGCTGTTCATCCAGCAGAAGCGTTTTCCAGCCGGCTCGCCCGAGCGCGCTGACAGCGAACTCGTTCAGCGCGAGATCACGCGGCTTGAGAAGATCGTGAACGACTTCCTGCGCTTCGCCCGACCCGCGGACCCCGTGATGACCCGCACCGACGCCGCGAGCCTCCTCGGCGAGGTGCAGCAGTTCTTCGCCTCAGCCGCGGAGAAGTCGGGCATCCAGCTCGTCCTCGACACGCAGCCGGCGCAGATCGAGACCGACGCAGGCCAGATCCGGCAGGTGCTGATCAATCTGGTTCAAAACGCCTTCGACAGCCTTGAGGGCGGGGGCACGATCACGCTGCGCGACCGACGCGACCGAAAGGTGCTCGGCGGCATCGAGCGCGACGTCGTCAGCCTCGAGGTCTCGGACACCGGCAGGGGCATGTCGCCCGACGTGGTCAAGCGACTCTTCGACCCGTTTTTCACGACCAAGGACACAGGGACCGGCCTGGGCCTGTCGATCGCGGCGCGGATCGTGGAAAAACATCGCGGTGCGCTTCAGTATCAAACCCAGGTCAATCGCGGCACCACCTTCGGCGTGGTGCTTCCGGAGGTGAGGCCATGAGCGCGCAACCCAAGGTGCTCCTTATCGACGACGATCCCAGCATCGCCGACACCGTGCAGCGCGTGTTGGCGGAGGAGGGCTTCGAGGTTCTGGTGCGACGCCGCGGAGACGAGGGCCTCGCCGCCGCGCTCGCCGAACCCGTCAACGTCGTGGTCACGGACCTGCGTCTCCCGGGACTCAACGGCCTGGATCTGACCCGTCGCCTCCGCGTGGAGCGGCCGCGGTTGCCCGTCATCCTGGTGACGGCCTTTGGCACCACCGAGACGGCGATCGAAGCAACGAAATTTGGCGCCTACGATTACCTGCTGAAACCCTTCGCGATGCCGCAGCTCATCGAGATGGTCCGCAAGGCGGTGGACAGCAATCGGCTGATGTCGGAGCCCGTCGAACTCGGCATCCCGGCCGTCGCGCGCGACGCACTCGTCGGACGCAGCGAGGTGATGCAGGCGATCTACAAGGAGATCGGGCGCGTCGCCTCGAAACCCGTGAGCGTCCTGATCCGCGGCGAGACGGGCACGGGCAAGGAGCTGATAGCCCGGGCGCTTTACCAGCACAGCGACCGCGCCAACGCACCGTTCATTGCGGTGAATTGCGCGGCCATCCCCGAGCCTTTACTCGAGAGTGAGCTCTTCGGTCACGAGCGTGGCGCGTTCACTGGCGCCGAGACGCGGCGCATCGGCCGCTTCGAGCAGGCGAATGATGGCACGCTGTTTCTCGACGAGATCGGCGACATGACGCGCGGCACACAGGTGAAGCTCGTGCGCGTGCTTCAGGAGCAGTGCCTGCAGCGGGTGGGCGGGAAGGAGTCGATCCCGATCAACGTGCGTGTGATCGCCGCGACGCACCGCGATCTCGAGGCGGCCATCGCGCAAAAGCAGTTTCGCGAGGATCTGTATTACCGCCTGAGCGTGGTCGTCATCACGCTCCCGCCGCTGCGCA
>JAJXYI010000355.1 GCA_021780625.1 bacterium
AAATGCTCCATCTCGTGCGCCAGCCATCCGGCCCGGCCCTGGAGGACGACGTGCTCGTGCACCTCATTGTCGCCGGAGTCGCTCCGATCCGTGCCCGGCGGACGTTCGTAGCGGCCCTTCGCGTGGCGGAAGAAACGGAGATTCCAGGAGGGGTAGTACCCGCAGTGCCTCAGCCAGCCGTCGATGAACCAGAACCTGCGGTTCACGTAGTACCCCTCGCAGTCGGGACTCGCGACCTTTTCGGCGAGTTCGGCCGCGAGCTCCGGCGTGATGCGCTCGTCCGCGTCGAGGATGAACACCCACTCGTTGCGCCAGTCGACGTGTTCGAGAGCCCAGTTCTTCTTTTTGGGAAAGCGGCCATCCCATTTGAAATCCACCACGCGCGCCCCTAGCGCCCGGGCCAGGTCGGACGTGCCGTCGGTGCTGCCCGAGTCGACCACCACGACGTCGTTCGCAAACGCGGCCGAGCGGATGCATGCCTCGATGTTTCCGCGCTCGTTCTTCGCGGGGATCAGGACGGACAGGGGGCAGGAGCCAGGCCGGAGTTCAGTTGAGCGAGGCATAGGATACGGCAGCGAAGAAATTGAGCCACCATACGATCACGACCGCGAAGTTTCCGAAGGGAAACTCGACCCAGGCGTAGGCAAGGATCAGGCCGCAGCCGACGACGAGGTAACGGGCGAGCAGGCTTTGGACGCGCGTCCGAACCAGGGAGATGGCCGGGAGCAGGGCGCACAGCCCGATCAGCGAGCTGCCGACGAATCCGAGCTCCGCGAAGGCCTGGAGCCAGTCGGAGTGGGCGTCCTCGTAGAAAATGGGCAGCAGGTCGCTGCGGGGTTCCGCGCTGTTGTAGCGGTAGAAAATGGTTGGATACGAACCCATGCCCCAGCCGTACACCGGCTGGTCCCTGCCCATGGCGATCGTGTCGCGGTACAGGGCGAGCCGAGACCCGATCGAACCTTCCTGCTCCATCTGCGCCACCTGGGCCTTCGTGAGGCTCCAGCGCGCCTTGATCACCGGCCGTCCGAGCCAGAAGACCGCGGCACAGCCGAGGGCGAGTATAGCGCCGATCCCGACCAGCGGGAGGGCGGCGGATTCGTTGTGACTGCGCCGGCTGCGGATCGCACGGATGCCCGCGTGCAGTGCGACGATTCCCAGGAGCGCGACGAGAAGAAGGGTCGACGAGCGGGAGGAACAGAGCGGGATCGTCGCGGCGAGCAGGAGAATGGCGACGCCTCCGAGGAGAACCGGCGAATGCCAGATGTCGCGGTATTCCCGTTCACCGCGACGGAAGAAATGCCAGAACAGGCCGAGCGCCGCCGATGTCGACAGGAGCACGTAGGCGCCCCAGTGGTTGTGATAGATGAACGTGGCGAAAAAGGTCGGATTCGTGGAGTGAACCAGGCCGAAGTAGAGCCCTTTTGCGCCCGCGAGCTTCTGCAACGTGCCGAAGATGGCGAGGATCACCGCATTGGCGCCGAGCACGAGCAGGAGCGCCCGCAGGACGCGGCGCTGGCGGATCACGATGGCGAGATTGAAGGCTGTCAGGTACGCGCAGTCGAAAAGCCAGAGCGCATGCCCCGCGGCGTCCGGGACCGCCGTGCTCGGAAGCCAGTGCACATAGGAGCCGGTCACGAGCACCTTGTGGACCCCGTCGAACAGCTCCTTCTGGCTGGGATTGAATATCCCGATCGCCACGTAGAGGTTGAACAGGAGGGCGGGTACGAGCCAGAGGTACCGCTTGCGGGAAGGACGGCGGTGGCCGTCTCGCGGCGTACGCAGGGCGAGCAGGGTGATTCCGAGCGAGAGGCTGCCCCATGCGAGCAGGGGCAGGCGGAGCCTCAGGTCGTTTCCGCCAAAGTCCCAGGTCGCGGCGATTGCCAGAACCGCGGCGTGGACCACGGTCGCCAGCTCGAGCGGCGAAAGCGGGAGCGAGCCGGAGCGACGCGCGGACTGGCCGGAGCCGTATTTGGACGAAGCGGAGGCGCTGGACATGATTGGGCGGTTGGGCGGCGCGCGGCGTTCAGTGCAACAGGGACTCGTAGAACCCGGCCAGCGTCGCTGCGGTGCGGTCCCAGGAGTATTCCCGGACCGCCCAGGCGCGCGCCGCTTCGCCCCGCTCGCGCAGCGTTTCCTCGCCCAGGGCAAGCGAGGCGAGGAGCGCGTCCTTGTACTCTTCCCATGGGCCGCACCAACCGTAGTCGGTGTCGTTGATGGCCTTCCATGGCGTCGTGTCGGTGACGAGCACGGGAAGTCCCCAGGCGAGCGCCTCGGCTACGACCATGCCGAAATTCTCGGAATGGGACGGGAGGAGGAAGAGGCTTGCCGCCGGATAGGGGGCAGGCGCATCGGAGCCGTCGAACACCTGGACCCGGTCGCTGGCCGAGTTCTGGAGAACGTATCCGCGGATCTGTGACACCGAATATTCCTGGGGGATGCCGACCAGCATGAGCATCCAGCGGCGCGGAGCATGCTGGGTCCAGAGGTCGATCAGCTCGAGAACCCGCTTCTTGTGGTGAAACCGCGAGTAGAAGAGCGCGGTGGGGCGGGAAAAGGCGTCGGGGCAGGCCTCCTTCCAGTAGGCCGTCGCCGCAGTCGCCTGGGCGGGGGAGGGAGGCTCGACCCCGTTTGCCGCGAGGCATACCGGCTGGGTGAAGCCGAGCGCGGCGATGTCCTCGGCCTCGATGCGGCTGGTCGCATGCCAACCCCGGGCCGCCTCGACGGCCTTCGGATGGATGAAGCGGAGCGCGAGCTCCTTTTTCCAGCGATGGTGATTCCAGGCCCAGCGATTGAGCATTCCGCGGGGGGAGATGACGTGGGGAACGCCGAGGCGTTCGGCGCACTGGGCGGCGTAGTGGGTCGTGCGGAGCCAGAGCCCGTGGGAATGGACGATGTCGTAGCGCTCGGAGGCCAGGTGCCGCTTCAGCGCCGGCGAGGCGCAGATCCAGTCGGGCCTGGCCCTGGGAAAGTGTCTCACGGAGAGGCCGGCCTCTTTCGCCTCGGAGGGGGCGGTCTCGGCGCCGGTGGTGAGCAGATCGACCTGATGCCCCAGGCGTGCCAGAGCGGCCGAGAGCTTGGGCACGGACACGCTCGGACCGCCATGGCGAGTTTCGAGGCTGGGGACGATCTGTGCGATTCTCATTAAGTGAGCGGGTCCGGACGGGGTTTGAGGGGACGACAGGGATTACCGGCGCAGATCATCGACGGCGGTTGATTTGCGACGACGACGGACCGGGCGCCCACGACACAGAGTTCGCCGATCGTGACTCCGGGGCCGACGAAACAGTCCGCGGCCAGCCAGGCATTCGCGCCGATTTCAATCGGTTTGGTGACCAGCGGCATGCTCCAGCGAAGGTAGTCGTGGGTCCCGGAACACAGGTGGCAGTTTTGGCTCACATTGGCGCCACGCCTGAGCGTGATCCACCCCAGGTTGTAGACCGTTACGTTCGGCCCCAGCATGGTCCGCGGTTCGAGTCGCAGATTCTGCGGAAATGTGACGCGGACCGATGGAAAAACGACCACCTCGCGGGGCACGGGAATGTCGGCGCCAAACAGGCGGAGCAGGCGGGCCCGCCATGCATGACAGGGCCGCGGACTCCAGCGAAACAGGGTGGACTGGACCAATCCCCACACGAGCCGCCGTACGATCGTGCTCCGGGGATACGGCGTCAGGCAACCTTGGGCGAGGTAGGGCGGTTCTGGGGAGGCGGCCATGGTCCGGTCAGGCTGGTGTGATCACTTGGTTGCCAACGCGAGGGTGGCAAAATCGGCGAGCAGTCGTGAAGCCAAAAGCGGGACGTCGAAGCGGTAGACGGACTGGCGTGCGGCCTCGGACATGGTGGCGCGGTAGGCGCGGTCCGTGACCAGCCGCGCGAGGGTTCGTGCGAGGCGGTCGGCCGCTTCCGGTGCACGCGGGTCGAAGATCTCGCCGTTGACTCCGTTCTCGATTAGGTCGGGGACAAAGGGCAGGTCGGACACGACGGGAACGGCCCCCGAGGCCATGGCCTCCACGACCGCCAGCGAATAGATCTCGCGCGTTCGTTGCAGGCTCGGGTAGCAGAAGACGTCGATCTCATAGTAGGTCGCGACGAGGCGCTCGGTCGTGCGAGGCGCCTGCCGGAGAACGAACCGATCCGGGCCCAGGAGCGCGATCAGGCGGCGCTCGACGGCGGTGGCGTACGTCTCGTTCGTCGTGGATCCCGTCGACGATTCCCGGGCTTTGCTGAATACCACCCGCCAGGGCTGCGAAAGGCACATGCTCTGCAGCTGCTCGAGCGCCTGGACCAGCACGTCAGTGCCTTTTTCGGGGTGCAGCCGGCCGAGGTAGCCGATCGTGACCGGATCCTCGGCTTCGACGGAGGGCTTTGCCTTCGACAGCAGCTGCCAGTCAATGGGAAACCCGACGACGTGGATCTTTGGCGTGAGCTTGGGCATCACGGAGGCGATCGCCGCCTTCACGGGTGAGCTGATGGCCAGGACACTGTCCACCCGTTTCAGGAGGCGGAAGCGCTTTCGGGACAATCCGGCCGGTGCGACGACGATTCGACCGTATCGGCCGTGTCGGTACCCCAGGCGGAGGGGGACAAAAAGTCCGCCGACCGTGACGGTGACGTCGGAGTCGGGGATGGCCCGCATCGTGCGTCCGGACCAGCGGAAGTCGCGCCACATCGACTTGCCCATGCGCCAGGTGCGGTCAAATCCCGGCACCCGGATATGGCGTACGCCTTCGCGAAGTTCATGGGCCGGGGTCCCTCGCCAACGGCGAGACAGGATGGTCACCTCATGGCCCTGCTTCGCGAATTCGGTGGCGAGCAGATTCCAGGAGCGGGCCGTCGAGTCGCCGGAGTCCGGGGGCATCAGGTCGGCGTGACCCATGACGATCGTGATTCTCATTGGGGGCGCCGATTCCAGCGGGGACCGGCGGGATGGTCAACGCGCGCGTCGCGTGGGGGCATCGACACCAGCCTGCGCTCATTCGGGCTGCCGCCTGAGCCCGATTCCGGAGAGCGCCCGCAGCAGGCCGTCCGTGGTCGACGCATAGGTGTAACTTGCTGCGCGCCCGCGGGCGCGGTCTCCCGCCGCCGCGAGGTCCGAGGCGAAGGCGCGTTCGAGCGCTGCGCCCAGGTCATGGCGGTCTCCCGCGCGAAACACCCACCCCGTGACGCCTTCCTCGACGAGATCGCGCTGGCATCCGACGAGGTCGCTGACGATGCAGGGACGGCCCATGTGCATGGCTTCGTTGATGGCGAGGCCCCAGGTTTCGTAGAGCCCACGCGAAGGGAGGCAGAAGACGTCCGCGGCCAGGTACCGGGCGGGCATCTCGGACTGGTTGGCAAATGGCAGGAAAAAGACGCGGGACTCGGGATCGCGGGCGGCTCTCATCCGCAGGCGTTCGGAATCCTGTCCGTCGCCTACGAATACGAGCGCGCGTCCGGGGCGCTGATGGGAGAGGAAGGCCTCGAGCAGCCCCATCGGGTCCTTATCCGGGTGGAGCTTTCCGGCAAACAGCACGACCCGCTCGTCGTCGGCAATTCCGAGGCGCGCACGCAGGGCCGCGGCCGCCGCGCGAACCGCGGGGTCGGCGGGATTGAAGTGCGCTGCATTGACCGAGTGGGGCGCGAAGAACAGGCGAGACTCCGGGACGCCGAATGTCTGGAAATAGTCGTGATTGGCTCGTCCGACGCAGGTCACGGCGGCGAATTGCCGGTAGAGCAGTCCGAGCATGATGCGTTTGGCCAGACCCGGACCCCGCGGGCGGCCCAGAAGATGAGAATCACCCCTGAATATGAGCGGCACCCCATGCAGCCGGGCCCACGCGATCAGACGAAGGTGGCTGCGATAGGCGTATCCAAACAGGAGAATCGCATCCGGGCGCCACGCGTGGAGACACCGGGTGAGCGTGGGGTTGTCCAGACCGGAGAAGCGTTCCGTCCCGGGAGAGGCCGAGCGATTTGGGACGAGCTCCCAGTCGTAGCCGCTCACGAGATCGACGTCCCACGCAAAGGTAGTGCCGAAGCGGGGGTCGCGCTTGGGCGTGATGCCGAAATCCCAGAGGTAGAAGACCCGGAGTTGCACCGCGCCGCTTTCCGCGAGCCAGCGAAACCAGGGGCTGTAGTATTGCGTGGGATGTGACACTACGACCGCGAGTCGGGGGCCTTGACCGTCGGCGTTCATGCCGGCTTCTCCCGTCGGTGCACGGTCCGGTCCACGAAGGGTGCGACGGCCATGCAGATCGACACGATCGATTGGAACACCGAGGTCACGAGGACGCTCGCGACCATCTCATAGGACGTGGCCATGCCCAGAAAGAGCGCGAAAAGGGCAAATCCCTCGAGCGAGAGCAGGGCCTTGTTCTGCGTCATGCGCTCGACCACGGCCATGAATCCGCCGAGGAACAGGCCGAGGATGATGCTCCCCATGAAGGGGCCATAGTTGCCATACGCCTCGGGCACCAGCCCCCACGCGATGTAGGTCGTGAACGTGGAATGCAGGTCCTGACGTCCGAAATGCACGTTGAGCATCACCTGCCCCTCGTGTGCGCGGGGTTTCTCCGGCCAGAAGTAGCGCGGAATCAGGAGGGGCGGGATGATTGCGTAGGTCGCTCCGTTCAGCAGGTCGATGTGCTGGTGCTCGACCGCGTCGATGATGAACAGGAGGTTGCTCAGGTTGTTGACCCGGTCGGCGAGCGACTGCCGGGCCTCCCGCTCGGCGCGCGTCTCCTCCCGGGGCTCAAACATCATCGTGGTGCTCGCATTGAACCAGTCCGTGTAGATCGTCGGCAGGTTGGTGATCGAGTAGTTGCGCATCTCGCCCGTATTGGGATTCCAATACTGCATGCGCATCTCGTGTTTGCTCAGGTTGAAGAACGAGAGCACCGCGATCGTGATGACCACGAATTTCCAGGGAAAGCGACCCGAGCTCCAGAACAGTCCGATCATGACGGATGCAATGTAAATGATCGTGGACGAGAGCAGCAGGGAGGCGGCAGAGACGATGCACTGGATCGCGAATGCGCTCCAGAAGAAGATCTTGAACGAGCGCTCGATCTCGCCGCTGCCGACGCCCAGGGCCGCGATGAAGAAACCACACATGCTGGCGGCGCCGGAGACCGCCACGAGGACGGGGTAGGTCCCCTGTGGAAGGACTGCGAAGGCCGGGTCCAGCAATCCGCTCGTGTATGCCAGCTCGTAGACTGTTGTGGCGGCGACGAGTATCAATCCCAGCTTGCGAAAGGCGCGAAAACCGCCGCGCCTGAGCAGCGTGAGCGTGTAGGAGATCGGCCGGCACGGCGGCACTATCTGCATCAGAGCGTACCAGCCGGCCGCCATCGCCAGCTGAAACACGAGCAACTCCATGCCCGCGGTCTGGAATTCGCTCCGCGGATACTTGGTGAGGGCCTCGTTCGCCGTGACGATTGGAATTCCGTAGGCCAGGAGGTGCTGGATCGCCATGGTGGGCAGGAGCGGTACGCCCTTCCCCTTGACGGACCACAGGTGCAGCACGAGGAAGGTGCCGATCGACGTAAGGATGAAGGTCGAGGCT
>JAJXYI010000088.1 GCA_021780625.1 bacterium
CGACAGGAGAGGGATTCGGCGAATTCATGCCCCACCGCTAACCGCGGCCCAAAAAAAATCCACCCCTAATCCAGCCACCCATTTTCCGCTCTGTCCCCGCCGCCCTTTTTCCCCCAATCTAAGCCCCTGTCCCCTGTCCTCTGTCCTCTGACCTCTGACCTCTGTCCTCTGACCTCTGTCCTCTGTCCTCCGACTTCCCCCAACCCATGCCCATCACCCTCTCCGATCTCGCCGCCTACTGTGACGCACGCACCCGCCGTACGGCGTACAAGGACGCCCCGGGCGCCTTCAATGGCCTGCAACTCGCCAACGACGGCCGCGTGTCGAAGATCGGCGCCGCGGTGGACGCCGGCACCGAAACGTTCAAACGCGCCGCGGCGGCCGGAATCGACTTCCTGATCGTGCACCACGGCATGTACTGGGACATGCCTCGCCCGATCACCGGCACGGTGTACGAACGCGTGGCGACGCTGATGAAGGCCAACTGCGCGCTGTATTCGTGCCACCTGCCGCTCGACGGTCACCCCGAGATCGGCAACAACGCGCTCCTGGCGGTGCAGCTGGGGCTGAACCCAACCCGGCCCTTTCTCGTTCGCGACGGCGAGCCGATCGGCTGGATTGCGGCCCACTCGGACACCCGCGGCGCCCTGCGCGCGAAGCTCGAGGCGCTCTACCCGCGGGTCGTAGCCATCGAATACGGCGCCGAGTCGCCCATCGACATCGCCTTCTGCAGCGGCAGCGGCAACAGCGCGATCCCCGAGCTGCGTCCGGTCGGCGTGGATACACTCGTGACGGGCGAACTGCGCGAGGAGTGGTTCACGTACGCGCAGGAGAACCGCCTCAACCTGTACCTGTGCGGCCACTACGCCACCGAGGTCCACGGCGTCCGCGCCCTCGCCGCCGAGCTCTCGGCCAAGTTCAACCTCCCATGGGAGTGGGTGCCGTCCGAAAATCCGCTGTGAGGAAAGGGCTGAAGAGCGGGAATGCGGAAGGGCTGAATGGGGTGGCGAACACCGACCGACCATGGCGACGGAGCGGCTGAGCCGGAGTCGGTGAGATTCGAAGCCTCAACTCCCTCGCGCGCCGCCCCCGGGAAGGCCAGCTGATCCTCTTCCCTGCCTCCTCACACCCGACCCCATTTCAGAATCTCCGAATCCCGGAATTTCCGCTTTCAGCCTTTCCGTCTTTAGCGCTTCCTTCTTTCCAGTTGTCCCCCGGCGGCGAATCCTGTCTGTTGCCTCCGAACACCCGCCCGCGCCATGACCCAACGCATCGCCATCCTCAACGGACCCAACCTCGACCGGCTCGGCAAACGTGAACCCGAGGTCTATGGCAGCGCCACGCTCGCAGAGCTCGAATCCGCCCTGCGCACGGAGTTCAAGGGCGCCGCGGAGCTCGAGTTCTTCCAGAGCAACCATGAGGGCGCCCTCATCGACCGCATCGCCGCGCTCGCGGATGCGAAGGTTCGCGGCATCGTCTTCAACCCGGGCGCCTTCACCCACACCAGCGTCGCCCTGCGCGACGCGTTGTCGGGCTCCGGACTGCGCGTGGTCGAGGTGCACATTTCGAACATCTACCGTCGCGAGGAATTTCGCCGGCACTCCCTCACCGCACCCGCCTGCGTCGGAGTCATCAGCGGCCTCGGCTTCGAGGGCTACCACGCCGCCGTGCGCTTCCTGCTTAAGGACTGACCGATTCCGGATCCTTTCCGGGATTTGGGATTGGATTTTGCCCGCCGATCCTTCTGCTCTCGCTGCTGTTCGCATGGCCGTTCCCATCCAGTCTTTCCAGGAACCGCGTTGGTTCGTCTGCCACACCAAGCCCCGCTGCGAGAAGAAATTCGCGGCGCTGATGGAGGCGGAGAGCTTCACGCATTACCTGCCCCTGGTTCGCAGCGTGCGCAATTACGCGGACCGGAAGCGGACCTTCATGAAACCGCTCTTCCTGGGTTACGTGTTCGCGGAGATCACGCCGGAGCGGAAGACGCGGATCTACCAGCAGGACCTGCTCGTGCGCGCAATCTGGGTCGAGGACCAACCGCTCTTCCTGCGCCAGCTCGAGGACGTGCGACGCGTCGTCGAATCCGGCCTCGAAACCACGCTGCAGCCGCTGCTCAAACGCGGCACCCTCGTCCGCATCACCGCCGGACCGCTTAAGGGCGTGGAGGGCTTCGTCGAAGACCCCAAGTCCCCACGCGGCGTGGTGATCGCCATGGACGTCCTCCAACAGGGGCTCCTCGTCCCCGTCCCGATCGACCAGATCAAGGTGCTGGTCTGACACCCCGAACCCGCTTCGCGGACCGTCATCAGTTTCCACGACAGCGTGGGCCGAGAATTGTGTTAGGCGTTTACATACGGGTTATTCCGATGAGTCGAACCCTCGGCTGACCATCGACGCCGCCCCGGCTTATGCGTTGAGCCGTCGGACTCGAATCCCTAGGTGAACGCCGTGCCTCCCTCCGCCCTCCCAGCCCTTCGGCTGCGTCTCGCCGCGACATTCATCCTGTGTCTCGCCGCCACCGGATGCGCCCTCGTCGCGCAACCGATCACAATCACGCCCGCCAACACCACGGGCATCTACCGGCTCGGCGAAGCCGCATCCTGGAACATCGCCCTCAAGGCAGGAACCTCCGCCACCGGGCTCACGTACACCGTGAAGTCCGGAGGCCTCACGGTCGTCGACTCCGGCTCGCTGACTCTCAACAACGGCAAGGCCGTGATCTCCGAGACCGCCACGAAACCCGACTGGCTGCTGCTCGAAATCGCCGGCAAGGACGGCACGGGGGCGAGTTTCACCGCCGGCGGCGGCGCGCTCTTCTCCCCTGAGAAGATCACCGTGTCGGCGCCGCCGCCCGCCGATTTCGACGCTTTCTGGCAAGCCCGCCTCGACGAGCTGGCCCAGGTTCCCATGAACCCCGTCCTCACTTCAAAACCCTCGGGCGTCGCTGGCGTCGACTACGACCTGATCCAGATGGACAACATCCGCGGCACCCACATCGAGGGCCAGCTTGCACGGCCGACCACAGGCACCAAGTTCCCCGCGCTCCTGATTGTCCAGTGGGCGGGCGTCTACTCCCTCGATCCAAGCACCGTCACCTGGCGCGCGCAGCAGGGATGGCTCGCCCTCAACATCCAGGCCCACGATATCCACGCAGTGGATACCGCATCGTACTACACGGCGGAGGCCAACGGGCCGCTCGCGAACTACTGGGCCCAGGGCAATGAGGATCCCAATACGAGCTACTTCCTCCGCATGTACCTGGCCTGCTACCGCGCGGTCGATTACCTCGCGTCGCGTCCCGACTGGAACGGCAAGGTGCTCGTCGTCACCGGCGCCAGCCAGGGCGGCCTGCAGACGCTGCTTAGCGCGAGCATCAACCCGAAGGTCACCGCGGCCGTCGCCGACGTGCCGGCCGGCTGCGATCAGACCGGCCCCGACGTCGGCCGCTCGCCCGGCTGGCCCCAGTGGTATTATCAGACCTACCTCGGGCAGGATCCCGCGAAGGTTAAAGCGGCGAGCCGCTACTACGACATCTGCAACTTCGTATCCAAAATCCGCTGCCCAGTCCTCATAGGCACGGGCCTCGACGACACGACGGTCCCCTGCATCGGCGTCTACGCCGCCTTCAACCAGATCCGCAGCCCGCGCGAGATCGTCGCCATGCCGCTCGCGACCCACACGGACAACCAGCAGGCCTGGAACGCCCGCTCCGAAGCGGTGCTCGCGCTGCTGAGGAGCGGCTCCCCTCCCGGCCTTTCGACCGCCGCCGACGGGTCCCTTCGGTGGACGGCTCCGCTGCCCTCCTCCTCCACCGCCGGCACGCCCTGCTCCTCGCCGGTCGAGGCCACCGACGGCACCCTCGTGGCCGCGCTCCTCGGCGCATCGCCGGGCACGGTCGAGTGCTACGAAAGGGACGGCTCGATGCACTGGACCTACACCGCGCCCGCAGCCGTCTCCGGCGCACCCGCCTGCACCCCCGACGGATACGTCGTCTTCGGATGCACAAACGGCGCGCTGATCGAACTCGACGCCACCGGTGAGGTCCGCTGGCAGGCATCCGCCGGAGCCGCCGTGTCGGGTTCGCCCGCACTCGCGCCCGACGGCACGATCCTCATCGCCACCACCGACGGGCGCATCGAGAGCTTCAGCGCCGGCGGCACCGCGCGCTGGAATGCCAGGTTCGCGGGCGGCTCACTCACCTCCCCCATCGTGGGACCCGACGGCACCGTGTACGCGGGCTCCGCCTCCGGCATGCTTCACGCGATCGCCCCCGGAGGCGCCGAGCGCTGGAGCTTCAACGCAGGCTCCGCCATCGCGCGCCCGCCCTCGCTCGCCGCGGACGGCGCACTGTATTTCGGGACTGGTGACGGCCACGTGGTCTGCCTCGCACGCGATGGCACCCAGTCCTGGTCCTTCGACGCGGGGGGCGCCGTCGAAGCCACGCCCGTGATCGGACCCGACGGCACGATCTACGTCGGCGCCGGCGATGGACGCCTCCACGCGCTGGCAGTGGACGGCACCCAAAAGTGGGAATTCCCTGCCGCGGCCACCACGGCGTTTCAACCGATCACCGCAAGCGCGGCAGTCCGCCGCGACGGCTCCGTGGTCTTTGGCACGCAGGACGGGCTCGTCGTCTGCGTGGACCCCTCGGGCGTCCAGCGCTGGGCGACGATGCTCGGCGCCGGGGCCTACGGTTCGCCGCTGCTGGCCGACGACGGAACCCTGTTCGTGGGCAGCGCCGCCGGAAGCCTCTGCGCCCTCACCGGCACGGAGACACCCCTGCTCGCCGACTGGATGCAGGTGCGGAGAGATCCCCATCACCAGGCCTGGCAGCCGATGGGGCGATTCCCGTCGGGTGGAGGCCGGCTCTCCGCCCTCTCCGTGCGCGCCCAACCCGGGACCGATGCAGGCGCCCTCGTCGCGGGGTTCATCGTCGCCGGTTCGGGAAGCCGCACCGTGCTGCTGCGCGCCGTCGGACCCACCCTCGCCGGAATGAACGTCGACGGCGCGATGCCGGACCCATTTCTCACCCTCTACCAAGGAACGATGCCGATCGCCACCAACGACGACTGGGGTTCGCAGCCGAACGCCGCGGATGTCGCCACGACCGCCGCCCGGCTCGGCGATTTCTCCCTGCCCCAGGACAGCAAGGACGCCGCCCTGCTGACCAACCTCGGCCCCGGCCTCTATACGGCCTATCCGCTTGGCACGGGACGCCAGACCGGCGTGACCCTCGTCGAGCTGTACGACGCGGGCGGCACAGGGACGAGCACCTTCACCGGACTCTCTGCCCGCGACCAGGTCGGCACCGGTTCGCAGATCCTCGTTGCCGGCTTCATCATCTCCGGCGGCTCGCGCTCGGTCGTGATCCAAGGCATCGGCCCGACTCTCGCCAAATACATCAACCCCGTGCTAGCCGATCCCGTGCTCAGGCTCTATCGCGGCACCCAGCTTATCGCGGAGAACGACGATTGGGGCGTGAGTTCGGACCCCTCGCTCCTCTCCAGCGCGTCGCGAGCCGCCGGCGCCCAGGCGCTGAACCCGGGCAGCCATGATGCGGCGCTGGTGGCAACCCTCCCCCCGGGCCTGTATTCGGCCGAATTGCTTGGCGCCAATGGACTCACCGGCCCCGGAATGATCGAGGTTTACGCGCTGCCCTGACGCGTCCCGCGGCTGCCGCTCCTCCCATCTTTTTCCTCGTCGCGGCCGGAGGGGGTTTTCAATCTCTCCGGCAAATGCCGTTTCCCACTCCTCCCGCGATCCTCGCCGCGCGCGATTTGCGTTCGGCCGATCTCGAGTCCCAAACCCGTCAATCCCTCCTCCAAACCTACGCCTGGATGCAGTTGGCCCGGACGGCCGACAATCGCATTCTCGAACTGTTTCGCCAGGGTTTGATCAAGGGGACGGTGACGGGCGGACAGGGGCATGAAAGCCTGGTGGTCCCCATCGCGCTGCTCGCCGACAAGGGCGCCGACGTCATCTCGTTTTCACACCGCGGGCTGGGCGGGCACCTGATCTGGTCGGACCACCTCTGCACGCATCTCAACCAGTATTTCGCAAACGCCGACAGCCCCACCCGGGCAAGGGAGGGGAACGTCCACCACGGCGACCCGAAGAATCGCTCGCTCCCCATGATCAGCCACCTGGGCGCCATGCTCTCGTGCGTGGCGGGCGCCACCGATTCGCAGCGACGCAGGGGCATCCCCGCAGTCGGTTTTGCGTTCCTGGGCGACGGCGGCTCGAGCACAGGCGACATCCATGAGTCGCTCAACCTGGCCTCCCTTCTGTCGCTTCCCGTCATCTTCGTCATCGAGAACAACGGCTACGCGTACTCGACGCCCGTCTCCGAGCAATACCCCGCCGGGGTCGAGTTGTGGCGGCGCGCCGCCGGCTACGGCATCCGCGGACTCCAGCTCGACTGCGCCGACCCCGAACAGGTCCTGCGTTTTTTTGCGAAACTCGTCGACGAAACCCGCGCCGACCCGCGCCCCGTGCTCGTCGAGGCCCGCACGGTCCGGCTCCGCGGCCATGCCGCGTATGATACCTGCGACTACCTTCGCCCCGGAGAGGCCGAGTCCTTCGCCGCCGCCGACCAGCTTCCCCCGTTCCGCGCCCGCATGGTGCGCGAACACGGGGCCGACGCCATCGCCGCCCTCGACGCCGAACTTTCCGCGTACATCGAGGCATGCCTCAGGATCTCCCTCGCCGTCGGCCGCCCCTCACCCGAGGGCATGGAGCGCGACGTGTTCGCCCCCGACTCCAAACCCGCCTCCCCCTGGGCGCCCTCGATCGCCCCCCGTGGCTCCGCGCCCGAAAAGCCCGAGTTGCTCGGCTTCGCCCAGGCCCTCAATCGCGCCCTGCGCAAGATCCTCACCGAGCGCCCCGAGTCCCTCGTGCTCGGCCAGGACATCGCCACCTACGGCGGCCCCTTCAAGGTCACCGAGGGCCTCTTTGCCGAGTTCGGCCGCAGCCGCGTGCTCAATACCCCGCTCGCCGAGAGCGCCTGCACCGGCTATTCCCTCGGCCTCGCCGTCAACGGGCACCGGCCCGTCATCGAATACCAGTTCGCCGATTTTTCCACCGAGGCGGTCACGCAGATCGCCCTCAATGCGGGCACCTTCCACTTCCGCTCCGGCGCCCGGGCGCCGCTGGTCCTCCGCCTGCCCTGCGGAGGCGGCCTGACCTTCGGCTCGTTCCACTCCCAGGAGCTCGAATCCCTCTTCCTCTCCATGCCCGGCCTGAAGGCGCTCTACCCGGGCACGCCGCAGGACGCGTTCGACGCCATGCTCGCAGCCTACGAGGACGACAACCCGGTGCTGCTGTTCGAGCACAAGGGGCTCTACCGGCGCGGCAAGTCCCCCGTGTCGTGGAATCCCAACTACCGCGACGTCTGGACCCCCCGGCTCGTCCGCCCCGGCGACTTCGCAACCGTCGTCACCTACGGCGAGATGGTCCACCTTGGCGCGGAGCTGTGCGAGTATTTCGCCTCCGAGTACGAGCGCTCGTTCGAGCTGTTC
>JAJXYI010000498.1 GCA_021780625.1 bacterium
CTTCTTCTACAGCCGCTACGACCAGCCCACGGGCGAGGCGCTCCAGGCGCTCAACAAGAACCAGAAGGTGTTCTTCCACAAGCTGGGCACCACGCAGGACAAGGACGCGCTGGTCTACGAGCGGCCCGACAAGCCGGACTGGGGGTTCGGGGCCGAGGTGACCGAGGATGGGCGCTTCCTGCTCGTCACGCAGACCGAGGGGACCGACAACCGCAACCGCGTGTTCGTCCGAGACCTGGGCAAGCCCGGCAGCGCGATCGAGCCGTTCCTCGACGCGTTCGACGCCAGCTACTCGGTGGTCGGCAACGACGGCGACACCTTCTACGTGCTGACCAACAAGAACGCGCCGCGGTTCCGGCTGGTGGCCGTCAGCCTGCGGCATCCCGCCGCCGACGCGTGGAAGACGCTGATTGCCGAGGCGCCGGGCAAGGCGGTCCTCGAGAACGTGGTGATGGTGAACGACCAGTTCGTCACCCTCTCGATGATCGACGCCCACCACGCGCTGCGGCTCTACGCGCTCGACGGCAAGCCCGGCGCCGAGATCGCGCTGCCCACGCTCGGGAGCATCAGCGGCCTGACGGGCCGGCGCGCGCAGAAGGAGATGTTCTACTCGTTCGGCTCCTACCTCTACCCGACCACCGTCTACCGCTACGACTTCACGGCGGCGAAGAGCGAGGTCTTCAAGAGGCCAGCACTGGCGTTCGACCCCGCCAGGTACGAAACCATCCAGGTCTTCTACCCCTCGAAGGACGGGACGAAGATCCCGATGTTCATCACCTTCAAGAAGGGGCTGAAGCGAGACGGGCTCAACCCCACGCTGCTCTACGGCTACGGCGGCTTCAACATCCCGATGATGCCCGGCTTCTCGCCGGCGGCCGCCGGGTGGCTGGAAATGGGCGGCGTCTACGCGGTGGCCAACCTGCGCGGCGGCGGCGAGTACGGCCAGGCCTGGTACGACGCGGGGCGCCTGCAGCACAAGCAGAACGTGTTCGACGACTTCATCGCGGCGGCCGAGTACCTGATCCGCGAGAAGTACACCTCGACGCCGAAGCTCGCGATCAACGGCGGCAGCAACGGCGGCCTGCTCGTCGGCGCCTGCCTCACCCAGCGGCCGGACCTCTTCGGCGCGGCGCTCCCGCAGGTGGGCGTGATGGACATGCTCCGCTTCGACAAGTTCACGATCGGCTGGGCGTGGCGCTCCGACTACGGCGAGCCGGACAAGAACAAGGCGGACTTCGAGACGGTGATGAAGTACTCGCCGCTGCACAACATCAAGCCGGGCGTGAAGTACCCGCCAACGCTCGTGACGACGGCCGACCACGACGACCGGGTGGTGCCGGCGCACAGCTTCAAGTTCACGGCGACGCTGCAGGCGGCGCAGGCCGGGCCGGCGCCGATCCTCATCCGGATCGAAACCAAGGCCGGCCACGGGGCGGGCAAGCCGACCGAGAAGGTGATCGAGGAGCGCGCGGACATGTACGGCTTCCTGGTCAAGGAGCTTCACATGACACTGCCTTCCGGCTTCGGCAAGTAGGATCCGGGATTCAGGATTCGGGATTCCGGATTCGCGAAACGGGGGGACGAGGGATCAGGGACGGGGGACGAGGGAGTCAGGATTCGGGAGTCGGGATTCGGCAGACAGGAGGGATGAGCGACCGCATTGGCGGATTCCGGCGACGCGCGGGCTTCCGGCGCGCAACGGCGCGCAACAGAACACCCGTTCTCAGACTCTGGAGACGGGCGCTGGCGGCACCGCCACCCCTCGACCCTTCGGCGGGCTCAGGGTCGCCCTGAGGCCCTCGAAGGGCGACGTCGCTCGGGGTGGCCCTGAGCGGAGTCGAAGGGCCAACCGCCGCGGCACTCTGACACAGGAATCAGGCCCTCGAGCCGGCGTGACGGGCGGACGAGGCCGCGGGGGGCGCTACTTCAGCGCCACCCACACGGCGCCATCCTCGACCTTCGTGCCGTACACACCGATCGACTCGGTGCGGATCTCCTCCATCAAGGCGCCGATCACGCCCAGGTGCTGGCCAACCTTCGGCGGCGGGGGCTCGGTCCCCCAGTCGTGCGGGACCGGGCCCGCGAGCGCCTCGCCGGTCGTGATGTCGAATTGCGCGCAGTGCATCGCGCAGGTGAGAATCGTCCCGCTGAGCGTGCCCCGTTCGAGCGGCGCATTCATGTGGCCGCATCGCCGATCGATCGCGTAGTGCCGGCCGTCGGCACGACAGATCACGATCTCGCGCCCCTCGATCTCAACGGCCGTCATGCCGCCCTCGGCGAGGGCGGCCGTCTCGACGACCCGCACGTACCGATCACCCACGGGGCACCTCCGACAGGGGAATCTGGGGAAGGCTGTCCGGGTCGGTGACGTCCTGGCGGACGAACAGGCCGCACCAGCACCGCTTCATGTAGTCGTAGTGGGCCCGGTGAAACGGGATGCACGGGCAGACGAGCGTCATGTCGTGCGCGCGTTCGCCGGTAATCGGCTGGCAGGGACAGAATGGCACGCCGTGCTTCTGCTCGAGCCCAACCTCCTGCTCGAGCAGGAAGTCTTTCAGTTCCTCGTCCGGCGTGAACTTGTAGCCGAGCGGAGTCACCACCTTCGTGTAGAAGTGGACGAGCGCCCGCTTCCGCGCCTCGACGTTCATGGCGGCACCTCAGAGGCCGAGCAGTTGCTGGTACCGCGCCGGGTTGTAGCCGACGACGACGTCGTCGCCGATCCGGACGAACGGGAAGCCGGTCGCCTGCTTGGCGTCGAGCTCGGCCATGATCCGCTTCTGCGTAGCCTCGTCGGCCAGGTCGTAGTCGATGAAATCGTACGGCACGTCGTGGCTCGCGAAGAAGGCCTTCGTCTTCCGGCACCACGGGCACGTGGAAAGCGTGTACATGCTCACTTTCTTCATCGCGTCTCCTCTTCTTCAACCGATGCCGACGAGGAGCCGGCCGCGGGCGGTTTTCACAGGGAACATTGTCAGATGGAGTTCCCGCCCGTCCAGGAACTCGCCCGTGCGGGCGTCGAACCGCCAGTCGTGGCACGGGCAGGTGAGAACGCCACCAGCCAGGCTGCCGGTGAACAGCGGGCAACCGAGGTGAGGGCACGCGCCGGACATCGCATAGACCTGCCCGCCGACGCGCGCGACGACGAGGTTCACGCCGAGGGGATAGACGGCCTTCATTTCCCCCTCGTCGAGCGCCGCGTCTTCCATGACAACAATCCAGCGCGACGCGCTCGACTGGTCCGGCATCGACGCCTCCTGGAGATGGAGTGTCCCTTCCAGTAGTCTACCGCTGTCGTGGCTTCCCGGGTGCCAATCTTCAAGGGGTCCGAACGGCCGGCCCGGCTGAAACAGGCGTCGGTTCAGAACCGGACCGGTTCGCCGTCAATCCTCAGCGGGGCGGCCGTGCCGGCCCGGACGGCCTCCACGGAACTGTCCGACGCGACCTCCCTCAGGACGAGCCCTTCGGGGGTGACGTCGATCACCGCCAGGTCGGTGATGATCCGGTCCACGACGCCGGGGTCCGGTGAGCGGCGGGGTGCATCGCTCGAGAATTTTCGGCGCGCCATCCCGCGTCGTGTGTTCCATGGCCACGATCACGCGCTTTGCGCCGGCCACCAGGTCCATGGCGCCGCCCATGCCCTTCACCATCTTTCCGGGGATCGACCAGTTGGCCAGGTTGCCCTCCTGGTCCACCTCGAACGCGCCGAGCACGGTGAGGTCGATATGGCCGCCGCGCACCATGGCAAACGAGTCCGCGCTGCTGAAGTAGCAGCAGCCCGGTGTTTCCGACACCGTCTCTTTGCCCGCGTTGATCAGGTCGGGATCGACCTCCGAGTCGAGCGGAGAGGGGCCGACGCCCAGCATGCCGTTCTCCGAGTGCAGGGTGATGTGGATGCCGCGCGGCACGTGGTTCGCCACCAGCGTGGGAAGCCCGATGCCCAGGTTCACGTAGTTGCCGTCGCGCAGTTCCCCCGCCACCCGCCGCACGATCCGCCCGCGTCTGTCCACCTCCGGCCTCCTGTTCACGCCACGGCCGTGCCGTGCGCTAGTCGCCCACCCCGGCCGCGCGAACCACGCGGCGTTCGATCCGCTTCTCGTATCCCGAGCCCTGGAAGATGTGCTTCACGAAAATGCCAGGCGTGACGATGGCGTCGGGGTCGAGCGTGCCCGGCTCCACGAGCTCTTCGGCCTCGGCCATCGTCACCGCTACCGCGGTCGGACAATAGGCCGCATGAGCAGGTTCCGGCGACGCGCGGGCTCCCGGCGCGCAACAGCGCGCAACATCACGCCGGTTCTCAGACTCTGGAGACGGGCGCTGGCGGCACCGCCGACCGCCGCGGCACTGCGCGACTTCAGTCGCCGGGGAGGGGGTGACGGCACTACATCGGCTTGAGATTCTTGTTCAGGCGCTCCGTAATCCGAGCCAGGCTTCTTGCTTTGGCTTCGTCGGACACGGGGGCTCGGTATGCTCCGGCATAGGTCCTCCTGACCGATGCCGACATGGCCTGGAAGTTGGAATGCGCCGGCTCCGTGCCCTTCAGCGCTTCCGAGAGGACGCCGATATCTTCATCCGTCACCGGTCGGAGTCGCGGGGCATCCCAGGTGCCTTGTTTCTTTGCGATCTCGACTTTGGCGCGGCCGTGGTTAGTCATTATGCCCTGCTTTTCGAGGGAGTCGATCAAGCCCCTGTTCTTCTCCGACCAGCAGCTCCCTTTCCGCCTCTGGGCGAAGTATTTGAGGTAGATGGTGTCGTCTATGCTCTTCACTTGCCCGTCGATCCACCCATAGCAGAGCGCTTCCTCTAGGGCTTCACCTGCCGATATCGTCTTCGGGCCGCCTTTCTTGCCGAAGACCAGCCAGATGCCCTGGACCGACAGACAGTTCTCACCAAGCCACTCCCGAAACTCTTCCCTTGACGCGAACTGAATCTGCTCTATCGGTCTCATCGTCCGAGCTTCTCCAATCTGAGAATCGCCGCCCGAAGCGTCTCTTCGGTCTTGCAGAAGGCGAACCTGATCTTGTTCCGACCAAGCTCGCGCCTGAAGTAGAAGCTGCTGCCGGGAACGGCTGCGACTCCGATCTCTTCGACCATCCGATTCGCGAAACCGGTGTCGTCGGCCGTTCCGAAGGCCGAGATGTCGCAGAGCACGTAGTAGGGGCCCTTCGGAAGGTAGGGGGTGAAGCCGACTTTCGCGAGTTCGTTCACGATGATGTCCCGCTTGTGCTGATAGAACGCCGCGAGCTTGCCGTAGTAGTCCTTCGGCAGACAATAGGCCGCAATAAGCAGGTTCCGGCGACGCGCGGGCTCCCGGCGCGCAACAGCGCGCAACAGCAAGCTCCTGGCGCAGAACGTCGGCACGTCTGTCTCGATGCTGGACAACTTCTACCTGAAGAGACTGACCGTGGACATGAACGTAGAACAACTGGTGTAGTGCCAACCGAGGTAGAATCCCCCGGAATTCCATGCCCTTGCGAGGGTGGTTCGCACGTCGCCGGAGATGATTGCCACGTTCTACGACCAAACGGACCCAGCGGACCTGCTTGACCCGGTGATGGCATTCCGGGAACCGAGGAAGCATGCGGACGGGAGATGTTCATGAAACATTACCAACTCCTCGTACTCGTGAGCGTCGTCGCAGCATTCGGGTGTGCGCAGACGAAGGTCTACACACCGCAGGTTACTCCGACGCGTGTCGAGCTTAGCGGACTACCCGCGAGCATTGTTACCGTGGAGATCAACGACTTGCGCGCGGAGAAGAACCACAGCGATGCATTGGCTGCGGTTCTGAGGTCACAAGTCGAAAGTGCGTTGACACGTAGTCCGGCTCCTGAGGGTGCGACGCGGCACAGGCTTGTAATCGACGTGGTAGAGCATCGGTCCTACTTCACTTCGGGGACCTGGAACGCGTCCACCCGGCTTCGCGCGCGTCTTATAAGGTCAGACGGAAGCCTGCGGGGTCAGTGGGAGGGTTCAGGGTCCGGCAGGAGATCGAATATGTGGGGATACCACGACGCCAAGGCTGTGTCTCAGGATGCGTATAATAACGCTGTCTCTGACCTGCTATCGGCGCTCACCGCGGCCAGCATTGTCGGGCAGGACTGAGACCAAGACTCCTCGTGCAGAAGACAATAGGCCGCATTAGCAGGTTCCGGCGACGCGCGGGCTCCCGGCGCGCAACAGGGCGCAACATAACGCCCGTTCTCAGACTCTGGAGACGCGCGCTGGCGGCACCGCCACCCCTCGACGCTTCGGCGGGCTCAGGGTCGGCCTGAGGCCCTCGAAGGGCGACGTCGCTCGGGGTGGCCCTGAGCGGAGTCGAAGGGCCAACCGCCGCGGCACTCTCACACAGCGCGTATCATCGCGTCGCGCGGCAAGAAGGCAAGCGCGGTCCGGTCCGGTGCCCACACGTCCGCCGTTCCCAGGGGAGACGGCCGGGTCGGACGCTCTTCAACACGGATCGTCATAATCCGGCGCGGGTTCTCGGTCGTAGGCCGGGCCGGGCGCGTCGTCTTGCGCCAGGCCCTCGTCGCCGGCCGCAAGAAGCGGCCCTTCGACTGGCCCAGGGCCGTCCCGAGCACCGTCGAGGGGCGGCGGGGCCCTCACCGACGACCGCCGCCCGCCAGGCCGCGCGGGGCGCCAGCACCCCGTAGTACAAGACGAGATTGACGCGCGGCCGCGGCGTGATCGCGGCGAGCCGTTCCAGAAGCTCCGTCGGCTCGAACAGGATGTCGGTCGTCCCGTCGCTCCAGCGGTACCGCAGGCGCAGCCGCACCGGGCCGTCGGGCGTCACCTTCGGCCGCTCCTCGGCCTCCGCTGGCCGCACTCTCATGGGGAGCGTAGAATCGGCCGGAGGAGGACGAGTCATGCGCTACCAGATGCTCGCGTGGCTGCTCGTCGGCGCCGGCGTGTACGGTTCCCCTGCCATGGCGCAGCCGCCGGCCGCGCCTCCGCCCCCGCCGCCTGCGCTCACCGGGAATGTCAGCGCCGGCGTCGCGATCACCAGCGGGAACAGCGACACGACGAATTTCAACGGCAGTTATGAAGTGAAGTTCGATCCGAAGACCCGCAACGTGGTGAAGAGCGACGGGTTGTTCCTCTACAGCAAGGCCAACGGCACACTGTCGGGCGAGCAGTACGCGCTGAAGGTTCGAGACGAATACTCGGTCAACGCCCGCACGTTCCTCTTCGGCGAGGTCCGGTACCTGCACGACCGGTTCAAGGGCATCAGCTACCTGATCTCACCGACCGTCGGCGTCGGCTACAAGGTCGTGGACGAGACGGACACCTCGCTGGCGATCTCGGCCGGCGTTGGCGCCGTGTCGGAGAAGGATTACGGCCTCGACCTGCAGACCTCCGGCGCGGTGAGCTTCGAGGAGAAGCTGTCGCGCAAGCTCTCCTCGTCGGCGACCGCCGGGCAGTCGTTCTCGGCGCTCTGGCACATGGAAGACTTCGGCGACGGCCTGTATCTTTTCGGCGTGAACCTGACGGCAGCGCTCTCGGCGAGGCTGCAGTTG
>JAJXYI010000100.1 GCA_021780625.1 bacterium
GAACACCTCGTCGTCCGGGTGCGGCGCGAGCACGAGCCAGCGCGCCCCCGGCGGGAACGACGCCGAGTACGGGATGAGATCGCTCTCGACCGCGAACCGCCCGCGCGTCATCGCCGCCTCCGCGGCGATGGTACGCCGATCCCGATGCGGCGCAACTGTATCGCGGCCGTGGACCGGCGGTAGAATCCCGGCCATTGGGAGGAGGGTCGTTGGCGCCACTCAAGCAACCCAAGCGCAACAAGCCGGCGCGACGCCGGCTCGCTCCGCCTGTGGCCGTCGGCACGGATCGCCGGCTTGGCGTCTATGTCGCCGCAGCTGTCGTCATCCTCGCGACCTGCGTCGCCTACGCCAATAGCATCCACAACCCGTTCTTCTTCGACGACGACCTCGCCATCCTCGGTAACCCCACGATCCGCTCACTCTGGCCGCTCTCGGCGGTCCTCTCGCCGCCGGCGGGAGGATCTCCCGTCCAGTCCAGGCCGTTCGTCAACCTCTCGTTCGCCGTGAACTACGCCACAGGGGGCACGAACCCCCTCGGGTACCACCTCGTCAACATCGCGATCCATCTGCTCGCAGCGCTCGCCCTCATGGGTATCGTCCGCCGGACACTTGCTGAGACGGCACCGTGCCGACCCGTTCTCGACGCCGCGACCGGGCTTTCGTGCGCCGTCGCCACGATCTGGGCCGTCCATCCGCTGACCACGGAGCCCGTGACCTACGTGACCCAGCGGACGGAGTCGCTGGTCGGTCTCTTCTTCCTCCTGACGCTCTATGCCGTGATCCGCAGCGCCACCTCGGATCGCCCACGGCGATGGTTCAAGCTCGCAATCGCCGCCTGTGCACTCGGCATGGCGAGCAAGGAGAACATGGTGGCGGCCCCCATCGTCGCTCTCGCCTACGACGCGGTGTTCCTCTCCGGCTCGGTGCGCGCCGCGTGGCGCCATCGTAGGCCGCTGTACACCGGACTGGCCGCGACCTGGCTCATGCTGGGGTATGACCTCTTGAAGTACGGCTTCAGCCGCAGCAGCGGCGCCGGATTCGGCGGCGCGATGACCGTGTGGCAGTACGGAACGACCCAATGCTGGGCGATCCTCCACTACCTGCGGCTCGCGTTCGTCCCCCACCCCCTTGTGCTGGACTATGGCGAGTGGACCGCCCGTTCCGCCGCCGAGATCGTGCCGGGCGCCGTGGTTGTCACGGCCCTGGTGGTGGGAACGTTGATTGCGCTCGTACGGCTGCCGTGGCTCGGCTTCCTCGGTTTGTGGTTCTTCGCGATCCTGGCACCTACCTCGAGCGTTCTCCCGCTGCCCGCGCAGACGGTGGCTGAGAAGCGCATGTACCTCCCACTCGCGGCTGTGGTAACGGCGGTGGTGATCCTCGTCTATCTCGCCTGGCAGCGGGTGGCCGAGAGATCAACCCGAGGACATCGCAGCTGGCTCAGGCCGGCCCGCTGGCTGCCTGTCGCCGCCGCGGCCTCGGTCGTGTGCGGGCTCATTGTGCTGACTCGCAACCGCAACGATACCTATTCGAGCCCGGTGGCCATCTGGCGCGAGACAGCGAAGGAGGTCCCCCGCAACGAACGCGCTCAGTACAACTTGGGCATGGCGCTGGTGCGGGAGGATCGCATTGCTGAAGCGCTGGAGTGCTTTCGCGCAGCGGTAAAGCTGAAGCCCTGGGACGCCGCCGCCAACGGCAACCTGGCGGAGGCCTTGCTGCAGCTCGGCAGACCGACCGAGGCGTTGCCGTACCTGCGTACAGCCGTCGGCCTCAAGCCCGACGACGACGGTGCGCAGAAAGCTCTCGTCCGCCTGCTCTTCCAGATGGGCCGCTCGGATGAGGCCGTCGCGTCGGCCAAGGAGTTCCTGGGGCGACTCCCTGACTATCCGCCCGCAAACGCGCTGTACGCCTCCGCCCTCGCCCGCACCGGGCACGTGCAGGAGGGCGCGCAGTACCTCGAGCGGGCCCGCCGCCTGGCGAACCGTGCGCGGATCGGAGCCGGGCCTGGCGGAGGGCGCTGAGTGGAGGTGACGACGAGGACGCGCGACCTCTCGCCCGGCACCGTCCGCAGACGCACCGCCGCGCGGCGACCGCCGCATGGAGCCGCTTGGCGATGAAGGTCGCAGCGGCAGCCGCGAGGGGGTGGACGGCCCTCGGCCGGTCCGGGGCGGTCGCGGCTTTGAGCGCCGCCCCGTTGCTTGCAGTGCTCCGTGCCGTGCTGGTGGAGCGTGCCGAATCCACGCTGTTGGGTCATCCGGCGGGCGCGTGGCCTGTGGTGTTGCAGGCGGACGCGCCCCTGGTCGGGGCCGTGCTGCTGTTCGGCTACCTCGGCTTTCTCACCGCTCCTTCGCGCTGGTGGCCGGCGCCCGCGCGGGTCGTGGCGCGGCTGGCCGTGTTGGCACTCGTCGCCATCCAGGCCGTGGACTTCGGCCTGATGGCAAGCATCCAGATGCGCCTCCAACTCGGCGACGTCCTCCGCTTCCGGCGTGAGCTCCGCGACGGACTGACACTGCTCGCACCTCTCACGCGTGCTCTCGACGGCCTGGTCTCGGCCACAGCCATCGGCGTCGGGCTTCTCTTCGCGGTCGCGCTGATCTCGGCTGCCATCCTCTCGCTCCCCGTCGCGAGGGCGCGCCCCGGCCGTGCGGCGAGGTGGCTCCCGGCCCTGGGGCTGGGCCTCATCTGTGTCGCCGTGCTCCCGCGCACCCGCACCCGCTTCTACGGCTGGGTCTACCCCAACGTCGTCGCCGCCAACCTGCCGCAGCCGGCCGCGCGTTCCTATTCGGAGGCGTTCCTCGCCGCGGCCCGCAGCCGCCGGCCCCCGGTCGTGCCGGAGCCCGGCATGAACCGGCGATGGGACGTCGTGCTCCTCATCGTCGAGTCGCTGTCCTCCAGCCAGAGCCGGTTCTTCTCCGGCATCGACGACTTCACGCCGAAGCTCGACGCGCTCGCGCGTCAGGGTGAGAGCTTCCCCAATTTCATCGCCAACGGCTACGCGACGCACCTTGGCCTGGTGGCGTTGCTGGCCGGCCGCATCCCGTTGCCGCCCCCCGGCCGCGACACCGGCGCGTCGTTCGAGGGCTTCCTCGGCGGCCAGCCGCTCCCGGCGGCGCTGCGGCAGAACGGGTACCACACGGAATACCTCACCGCCTCGGACCTGGGGTTCGTGCGCATGGGCGACTGGCTGCGGCAGACCGGGTTCGAGCGCGTGATCGGGAGCGAGGACACCTTCTTCCGAACGTGGCCTCATCTCGCCTTCGACGCCGCTCCCGACGAAGCGCTGGTCGAGCGTGCGCTTTCCCGCGTCGCGGCGCTGCGGGCCAGTGACGAGGAACCATTCCTGCTCGTAGTGGAGACGGCGACAGGCCACCTACCCTACCTCGACCCGACCGGCAAGGACAGCTCGGAGCGCGGCGTGCTGGCGTACGAGGACGACCAGATCGCCCGTCTGGCGGACGGCCTGCGGGCGTCGGGCTTCTTCACCCACGGGATGCTCGTCATCACCGGAGATCACCGCAAGATGGCCCCCTTGTCGCGGGCCGAGGTCGCACGGTTCGGGGGTTCGGCGTTCGCTCGGGTGCCGCTGGTCGTCGTCCGCCCGGACGACGTGACTGGTCGGGTCGAAAGCTACTTCCAGCAGGCCGATCTCCCGGGCTCGCTCGAGTGCCTGCTGACGCCGACCTGCCCGACCACCCCGTGGCGCGGCGACCTATTTGGCACACCACCGCGCCCACCGGCCTGCGTCCTCTACCCGATGGTCAACGACCGCAACCTGGTCTGGACCCGTTGCGGTGCGGACGAGGGAGTACTCACCCTCGACGGCAATCGAACCAGGCTGGAATCGGGTCACATCCCGCCCTCCATCCTCGGCCAGCTGCTGGACGAGGTTGCGCTGATCCGGCTCGAGAACACGCCCCTCCCATGGCCGCGATCGAGTGGTCCCACGGGCAACTCCCGTCGGGATCGATGAGGGCTTCGTTCTTCGGCGGCGGGATCTTTCAAAGACACGCACAGCCCACTCCTGGCTCGACCGCATCCCCGGATCATGAGCTGCCACGGATCCGATATAGGGGCAAGTCCTCGTAAGGATTCACCGGCAGCGACTCGAAAACCCCTACTCGTTCGATGCTTGCCGCGTTCCGGGCGATCACGATGCCCATCTCGGCGTTCCACACCTGGATGTACGGAACATCCGACCAACCCCATCGAGAGTTCGGTGCGGGTGGTAAGTACGGCACCCGTGCGCCAGGCCCCTCTGGAACGCGCAGCCCGCCAACCACCCACAGGGTTTGCCCCGACCTCAGCGTCATTGGAATCCGCTGCAACACGGCGTCGATGGGGTGCATCGCCGCGAGCTGACGTTTGAGAAGGTCATAGCGATGCATCCGCAGGTCCTGGATGCGGTGGAAGTGTGACCCATGGCGTTGTGCCACGGTAGTAACGGCAGAAAGTGACGCCGCAATACCACGGCTGTACTACGATGAGGTCGCGCAGCTCTGCCCTTGAAGCGAGGGTTTTCGCGATCGCATCAAGATTCGTTTGCCGGTACTGCACATCGCGGACGGCTCTGGGGACCACCGCGATCGCCAGAACTGCTGCCAGAGCGGTTGTACTGTAGATGGCGCGCTTCACCAGCCGCTGTATTCCAACGTCGAGGCAACAGGCTACCAGGACAACAAGCGGCACAAAGTACCACGGTTGCGTCGGGAGGCGCGCGATTCCGAGAAACACAAGAAAGACGAGCACACCCAGGACCAGGGCGGTAACCGCGAACAGACTCGGCGAAGGGAGGTGCTCAGGACGTTGAGTGGCCGAACGCCGGGTCAGGCGAAGCACCGTCCCAACGACCGCAATGCTCACGAGAAGCACCCAGATCCAAATCAAGAACGAGTACTCCGAACTAACTTCAGCCAACCAATTCCCCCAGAGCTGTTCCAGGCTGAAACCAGACTTCTCAACGATCCACCAGCTCTGCGCCTTGGCTATCCCAGCGGCGTACGGACTCAGGGAGAGCGCGGGGAGGATCCCAACCGCAACAACGGTGAGAACTCCAGAAGCCCGCCGCGCTCGCCCTGCTACCACGGCGCCCGCAATGCACAGCGCCAGCACCAAGAACGCATTTTGATACAGCACCTGAACACTTGCCGTCGCAACGAGCGTGGCGGCGACGAAACGCCATCTCGTCGGCTGCTCGATGTAGCGCCAGAGAAGTGCAAACGACAGGACGATCAGCACCCCGCCTAGCCCGTACCCGCGGATCGCATCACCGTCGCACACGAGTGCGCCGCACACGCCCACAAGGGCCAAGGCTAGCAGCGGCTGCACCTTGCCAACGGCACGCGCGGCGATCCAGAAGGCGCCTAACAACGCAACCCCCACGACCAGGCCGAACGCTCGAAAGCTGACGTCGCTAGCGCCAAAGCCCAACTTGGCCCACGCGCGCAGCGCAAGCGGAAACCCTCCAGGAAACGAGTCATGCATCAGAAAGCGCCAGAGTTTGGGAAGCGACCTCACAGTTGACAGTGCCACACCACTGGCTTCGTCTCGCCACAGGGCGCCCGCAGCCCGGAAGCGAAGCAGGTGCAGTCCCAACGACGCGATCGTCAGTGACAACGCAACCGCCAAACTGACAATGTTCTGACGACGAAGGTGTCGCTCTGAATGCTCAGAGTGCCGGAGGCGCATCGTTTGCTCCCAACCCTTGGCCGGCAGTTGGTTGCTGCGTGCTCCACTCCCACCAAGTTGACAGCCAGCGATGGTACGCATGTGAGCGGACCGACGCAAGCCGGCGATGAGCCCCACGCCACCGAGATATTGAGGTTCATCGGGACAATGCCTCCCGCCGAGGAAACGCTCCCATTGCATGACTGGACAGGAAAGGGGATTGGAGCCCTCTTGACTATCCCATCGCGGGATGGTTTCATCCGCCAACGGGCGGGCGCGGACTCTCGCATGCTCTGGCGGACAAGGAGCCTCGATTGTGGGTAAGGAAAGTCGCCTTGCACCATGGGCAACCATCGCGACGCCAAGGCGCGCAAGCGTTAGCCGTCTCCACGCGCCGGTCCCGCTTGTGGCAGGTTCTGGCCTGGGTGGCCATCGTTGCGGCGTTCGCGGCGCTTCGAGCACCGTTTCTATCCGTGCCGCTCGAGCGGGACGAGGGTGAGTACGCCTACATCGCCCAGCGGGCGCTTCACGGAGAGGTGCCGTACCGCGATGCCTTCGACCAGAAACCTCCCGGCATCTTTGTCATCTACACGGCGATCTTCCTTACCCTAGGGCAGTCGACCCAGAGCATCCATGCCGGGATGGCCCTCTGGACGCTGGCCAGCATGATCCTGCTGTATCGGCTCGTGTCCCGCCGCGGTGGCCCCGAGGCAGGTCTGGTTGCCGCGCTCGCGCTTTCCGTGATGACGATCGATCCATCGTTTCTCGGAAACGCTGCCAACACCGAGATCTTCATGATTCTGCCCGTGATCGGTGGGCTGCTATGTCTGGTGCCTCGCGAAGGGCGGCCACACACCTGGCGCATCGTTTTCGCCGGCGCCCTGGGCGCGACGGCTTGCTGGATCAAACCTCCGGCGGTGACTGATGTGACGTTCATGGCGCTGTGGCTTCTTTACCTCCATCTCAGCGAGCAACCCCGACGCCCGTGGAAGCGGTTGGCCGCCGATGCTGGTCTTCTTGTCCTTGGCGGCTTGATTGTCACGGTTCCGGTCCTCTTATATTTCTTGGCAGTCGGTGCGTGGAAACCATTTGTCTATTGCGTGTTCACGTACAACGCCATCTACACGACGCTGGACGCCCCTCGGTTGCGGCTGTGGCCGCAGCTATTCTGGACGCACACGGTGCGACCGATGGTTGCGCCCCTGTGGCCGTTCATGATCCTCGCAGTGGTCGGGTTCTTCCATTTGCTCCGAAGAGCAAGACGCGACGCTGTCCTATTCGGTGGTTGGCTGGTCTTCTCGTTCGCCGGGGTTTGTGCGGGAGGGCATTTCCGAGAGCATTACTTCATTCAGACGCTGCCTGCTGCGGCGTCGCTCGTCGGCCTTGCGACGGCCCACATCGCCAGGCGGCGAGCCGGCCGGGCGGATCAGAAGGTCAGGCACGCGATCGCGGCCGGGATCTGCGTGATCCTCGTCCTCTCCCCGGTCATCGCTCACCGAGCCGAGTTCTTCGCGAGCAACCCCCTGCTCATCGCGCATGATCTCTACGGTGCCAACCCTTTTGACAGCTCACCCGCGATCGCGCGTGAGATCCGGGAACACACAACGCCAGCCGACAAGGTGCTTGTGATCGGCTCGGAGCCGCAGATCCTCTTCTACGCCAATCGCCGGAGCGCGACTCGGTACATCCTCTTCTACCCCCTGGCGGCGCCGCCTCACCGCGGGCTGCAACGCGAACTCGATGCGACGCTGAGAGAGATCGCCGCCGCCGATCCGAAGTACATCGTCGATGTCGGCCGGATCAACACGTCATTCCTCTTCTCGCCGCGGACGAACCGGCAGTTCTTT
>JAJXYI010000616.1 GCA_021780625.1 bacterium
ACCACGCCAGGTATTCCAGCGTTGACGAGGGATCGATTTCGCGGCGAACCACCCCCGACGCGAACAAGGCATTCAGTTCCGATGCGAAGAGGAGACGGCCGTTTTCGCGGAGGTAGTAGAGCGGTTTGATGCCAAAGGGATCGCGCGCAATCACCAGTTCCCGTTCAACCGAGTCCCACACCGCAAATGCGTACATGCCCCGGAGCCGGTCTAGCGCACCCACGCCCCAGTGAACGTAGGCTGCCAGCAGGACCTCCGTGTCGCAGCGGGTCGAGAATCGAAAGCCCGCCGCCTCGAGTTCCGTCCGAAGGGCCAGGAAGTTGTAGATCGCCCCGTTGAAGACAATGGAGTACCTGCCGTCCGCGCTGTGCATCGGCTGGTGGCCGTGTGCAGGGTCGAAAATCGCCAGCCGCCGCATGCCCATCGTCAGCGGTCCACTGCTCACAGAACCCTCGTCCGTCGGTCCGCGATGAAGCATGGCCTGGCACATCCGGCCAACAGCCCGCTCGCGTCCGTCCCGCGACGCGGTGGAGTCAATCAATCCTGCGATGCCGCACATGCTCGTGTTCGTTTGCTAACCCCACAGCTTCGCCCCGTCGCGTCCGGCCGTCGGACACAACTGCGGGGTGTGGTTCGGGTATTTTCGACGATCAAGCGGAGGCCGATCTAGGGTAAAGACCCTAACGGAATGCGCAAAAAGGCAAGCCTTCGGCTCTTAGGCATTTCGGACTGAAATCGCCGAGAGTGAAGGGCGATTTGAGGGCATTTACCGAAGCGTCCGACCGGTAGCTGGATATGCAATTTGAGGACCGAAACGGCGAGGGCTCAGAAGACGATCGAGTTCGCGATTGACGCCGATTTCTCGGGTGAAAATAGACGGCTCACGAGTTCGAGGCCGAAATCGAGTGCCGTCCCGGCGCCCCTCGAGGTGATCAGTCGACCGTCCACAACGACGCGTTCGTCGGCTATGATCCGGGTCAATTCACCGGCGACCGATGGGTGGGCGGTGTAGCGTTTTCCCTCAAGAAGCCCCGCGTCATGGAGCACCGTGGGGGCTGCGCAGATCGCCGCGATCCACGCTTTCCGCGAAGCCTGCCTGAGGGCCAGGTCGCGCACGCGGGCGTCGGCCCGTAGTTCCTTCACGCCGGGCCCACCTGGGAGGAAAAGGCAGTCATAAGTCCGATCCAGGCACGCTGCCAGGCTGGCGTCCGCATGCACTCCGATTCCGCTGCGGCCCCTGACATTCGGGTCGGGCGTGAGTGAGGCGAGCGTGACGTCGGCACCGGCGCGACGGAGAAGGTCGACGGGGGCCACGGCCTCGATCTCCTCGAAGCCGGGAGCGAGAATTGCGAGTACGGAAGGCATATGCTCACTTTGTTCCCATGGGAACGAGCGTGCAGCACAATTTTTCCGGATGGCGTGTCGCAGTCTTCGGTGCGGGTTACGTGGGATCGGCCGTTGTGCGGCAGGTTGTCTCGCGGGGGGCATCGGTGGTCGCGGTCACGCGTAATCCCGTCACCGCGACGCGCTCCGCATGGTTGGAGCCGAGGTGTGTATCGCCGATCTTGCGGAAGCGCGCTGGCACGGACGGCTGGAAGGCGACTTTGACCTGGTCGTGAACTGTGTTGGGGCGGGCGGAGGCGGGATTGACGGTTACCGAAGAAGCTACCTTGAGGGCATGCACTCGGTCCTGCGCTGGTGCTCCGAGCGCACGACTGGCGCCCTGGTCTACACCAGCAGCACCTCCGTCTATGCCCAAGGCGGCGGGGTTCGCGTGGACGAGTCGTCGCCCGCCAGGGGACGCAATCCCCGGGCCGCTGTGCTCGTCGAGACCGAGGAATCCCTGATGTCGTCGGACGCTGCGATCCGTCGCCGGGTGGTGTTGCGCTTAGCCGGAATTTACGGTCCGAACCGGCACCTGCTCCTGGACCAGCTGAGGGCCGGTGCCGAAGCCATTGCGGGTTCGGCGGAGCAGCATTTGAACCTGATCCACCGCGACGACGTGGTACGGGCGATCCTCGTGGTGGCCACCGAGCCGGGGCTGCCTGAGCGCGCGATCTTCAACGTCAGCGACGGCGGCGAGGCGAGCCGGGGAGAGGTCGTCGCGTGGCTCTGCGAACGGCTTGAACGTCCCGTTCCCGTCTTCGGAGGCGAGCCCTCGGAGGGCGCACGGGGGCCTGTGCCGGACCGGGTGATCGTGTCCGGGCTCTTGCGCGAGCGCACGAGCTGGCGGCCGGAGTATCCGAGCTTCCGCGACGGATACTCCGCGATCCTGGCGTCCTCCTGAGGGAGGCGCCGGGGCGGTCGCGTGGCGCGGCTCAGTCCGCCTTGCGCTCGGCGCGCTCGATCTTGCGGCGCTCGGTCTGGCTGAGGATCTTCTTGCGCAGGCGGAGCGACTTCGGGGTCGCCTCGACGTACTCGTCGGGGGCGATGTATTCGATGGCGCGCTCGAGCGAGAGCTTGATCGGAGGCGAGAGCTGGGTGCCCTTGCCTTCGCCCTGGGAGCGGAAGTTGGTGAGCTGCTTGGCGCGGACGGCATTGACGGGCACGTCCTCATTGCGGGGATTCTCGCCGACGAGCATGCCCTCGTAGACCTCCTCGCCCGGACCAACGAAAAGTTTACCGCGCTCCTGGATGCCATCCAGGGCATAGGCCGTGGTCGTGCCGCTCTCGGTTGCGAGCAGGGTCCCGGTGAGACGGGTGATGAGCTCGCCGGCCCAGGGGCCGTATTCCTTGAATAGATGCGACATCACGCCGCGGCCGCTGGTGGCGTTCACCAGGTCGATCTCGAAGCCGATGAGGCCGCGCGTGGTGATGGTCGCCTCGACCGTCGTGCCGTGCGGGTGCTTCTCCATGTTGGTGAGCTGACCCTTGCGGTTGGCAAGGTTCTGGATCACCGAGCCGACACACTCCTCAGGAACCTCGACCCAGAGGGTCTCGTACGGTTCGAGGACGTGCCCCTGCTCGTCCTTCTTCGTGATGACCTGCGGACGGGAGACGAGAAGTTCGAAGCCTTCGCGTCGCATGGTTTCAACGAGCACCGCGATCTGCATGGCGCCGCGTGCCTTCAGGTTGAACACGCCCGCCTTCTCGGCGTCTTCGACCGAGATCGAGACGTTGGTCTTGATCTCGCGGTAGAGACGTTCGCGCAGCTGGCGTGACGTCACGAACTTGCCCTCGCGTCCGGCCAGCGGGCCGTCGTTGACGCAGAACTGCATCTCGAGGGTGGGCGGATCGATCTGGGTGAAGGGAAGGGGATGGTCGGCTTCGTTAGCGGTGATGGTGTCGCCGATGTCGACGTCGTCGAATCCGGAGATGCCGACGATGTTGCCGGCGATGCCGGTGGCGGATTCACTGGTGCCGAGTCCGGAGTACTCGAAGACCTTGGTGATTTTGCAGCGGGTCTTCTTGGCGCCCGAATTGCGAAGCACCCAGACATTGTCGCCGACCTTGACTTCGCCGCCGAGGATCTTGCCGACCGCGACGCGGCCGACGTAATCGTTCCAATCGATGTTGGAGACGAGCATGTGGAAGTGCGCGTCGGGCCGGGCGAACGGGGGCGGAATGTGGGCGAGGATCTCTTCGAAGAGGGGGGCCATGTTCTTCCGCTCGTCGTCGAGCTTGCGCATCATGTAGCCGTCGCGTCCGGAACCGAAGACGACAGGAGCGTCGAACTGCTCCTCCGTGGCGTTCAGTTCGAGCAGCAGCTCGAGCACCTTGTCGTGCGCGCGATGCGGGTCGGCGTTTTCGCGATCGATCTTGTTGATGACGATCACGACCTTGAGGCCGTGCTGCAGGGCCTTGCGCAAAACGAACCGGGTCTGTGCCTGCGGGCCGTCGTAGGCGTCGACGACGAGGAGCACACCGTCGACCATGCGCAGGGCGCGCTCGACCTCACCGCCGAAGTCGGCGTGTCCGGGGGTGTCGACAATGTTGATGGTCTTGTCCAGCCAATGGACGGCCGTGTTCTTCGCCTTGATGGTGATGCCCTTCTCGCGCTCAAGGTCCATGGAGTCCATGGCCCGCTCCTCGACGTGCTGATTGGCGCGGAAGATGCCGCCTTCTTTGAGCAGCTGGTCAACCAACGTCGTTTTTCCGTGGTCGACGTGGGCGATGATGGCGATGTTTCGGATGTTCTGATTCATGGAGCAGGAGCGTAAAGTGTCGGACAAAGCCTGCCAACCTGCTGGGCGCGTCGGCCGAAAGCAAGGAGGAAGGAGAAGCCCCGCCTGTCGGAGTCCATTAGGCACTCTCATTGGCGCATACGGTGTCCCGATTTTGGGGGACACCGCCAAAAAAGTCTTCTCGAAGCGGAGACAACGGCTTACAAGCGGCTCCGCCATTTCCCCCCTGTTAACCCGCTAACCCCTCGTTCCTGTATGGAAATCATCCAACTCGGATGGATCGATTACGCGATCCTCCTCTCCTACACCGCGTTCGTGATAGGCATCGGCTTCGCATTGAAGCGGTACATGAAAAGCTCGTCCGACTACCTGATGTCGGGCCGTTCGATCCCCGCGTGGGTCACGGGACTCGCGTTCATCTCCGCCAACCTGGGGGCGCTTGAACTTGTGGGCATGGCTGCCAGTGGTGCGAAGTATGGCATCGCCACCTGTCACTTCTACTGGGTGGGCGCCATTCCCGCCATGATCTTCCTGGCGGTGTTCATGATGCCGTTCTACTACGGCTCCCGCGCCCGCTCGGTGCCCGAATACCTGAAACTGCGATTCGACGAACGCACCCGCTGCTTCAATTCGCTCACGTTCGCCGTGATGACGGTCTTCGCCTCGGGCATTGCGATGAACGCGCTCGCGAAGCTGCTCAATCTGCTGCTCGGCTGGGACTACAATGTGAGCCTTGTGATCTGCTCGGTCGTAGTGCTCGCCTACGTGCTCAAGGGCGGTCTCACGTCCGCAATCTACACGGAAGTGCTCCAGTTCTTCATGATCGTACTCGGCTTTGCCCCGGTCGTGTATTTGGGGCTCAAGGACGTCGGCGGCTGGGAGGCTCTGAAGGCCAAGCTCGCCATGGTCGCAGCGCATCCGGCCAGCCTTGGCCTGGTCGCCGACGCACACAAGACCTTCGCAGCTGACGCGTGGACGAGTGCCTGGAAGCCGCTGTTGGGCGGACCCTCGGCGAATCCGATGGGCGTCGACTGGTTTGCGATGATCTTCGGCCTCGGGTTCGTGCTCTCGTTCGGTTACTGGTGCACCAACTTCCTGGTGGTTCAGCGTGCCATGGCGGCCAAGAATATGAGCGCCGCACGCCGGACGCCGATCATCGCGGCAATCCCCAAGATGCTTTTCCCGGTGCTGGTCATCCTTCCCGGCATGATCGCAGTCGGCCTCTCGGTCACTGCAAAGGACCACTATCGCATCCCCCCCGCGCACCTCGACGACGCCAATCTGGCGGCCGCCGTACAGGTGGTTCGCCATGCAAGCCCGACCGACGCCAACCTCGTCGAAGAGGTTGCCGCCAAGACGGGCAAGCGGATGATCCCCGCGGACATCGAGGCTCTCGGCGGTGGCGCTGCCGCGGCACTGACCGACAAGCAACTCTCCGACCGCATCCAGAACGCGGTTGCCGAAAACGATTATGACGGCGTCATCCTCTCGCTCGTGAAGCGTTATTGTCCGACCGGCCTACTGGGGCTCGCGCTCACGGCGCTGCTGGCATCGTTCATGTCGGGCATGGCCGGCAACGTCACGGCGTTCAACACGGTCTGGACCTACGACCTTTATCAGGCCTATCTCGCGCCGAACAAGAGTGACTCCCACTACATGGGCATGGCCCGCTGGATCACGGTGGTGGGCATCCTGCTCAGCATCGCGGCCGCTTATTTTGCGAAACGCTACAACAACGCAATGGACGTCATCCAGCTCGTGTTCGGCTTTGTGAACGCCCCGCTCTTCGCCACCTTCCTGCTCGGCATGTTCTGGAAGCGTGCGACCTCGCACGGCGCGTTCTACGGACTGCTGGCCGGAACCGGCACTTCGGCCTTGTTCCACGCGCTGACCATCAGCGCGGGAAATGCACCTGGAATCAAGGGCGGGTACCTTGCCGTCGTTCACGTCTTCCCCAGCGAGATGGCGCAGAACTTCTGGCTGGCAACCTTCGCGTTCGGCGTCTGCTTCATCCTCACCTTCGGCATCTCGCTGGTGACTGCCAGGACGAAGGACGACTCGGAGCTGAAGGGGCTCGTCTATTCCCTCACGCCCAAGATTCAGGACGAGGAGCAGTCGTGGTACATGCGTCCTGCCGTCGCCGGCTCGCTGCTGCTGGTGTGCTGCGTCATCATCAACGCCATCTTTTGGTAACCCTCAACCCCTCCTTCCATCATGGGTCTCGATATCCGTTATCCGATCGGTTACATGTTCTCGCTCGTCGGAGTGCTGCTGGTGATCGCCAGCTTCACCGACAATCCCGCCCAGCTGCACCGTTCGCTGGGGATCGACATCAACCTCTTCTGGGGTGCCTTCCTGGTGCTGTTCGGCGTGTTCATGCTGTTCATGGCGCAGCGCGCCAAGAAAGCCGCGCAGAACGAGCGCAAGTAAGCGAGGCATCCGCAACGATTGCGAAGCCCGCCGGCGTTCACGTCGGCGGGCTTCTTTTTGGCATTAAACCTTAATTCGGCAGGAGACGTGAACAGCAGGAAACGAAGATAACAAAGAAGGTTGAGCCAAGCGATTGTGCGAAATCGTCGAATCAAGATCGACTCACCCAATCGGTGAATAAATCAACGCTCTCAATTCTGGGGTAAGCGGTTTGTTCTTCGTTCTCTTCGTTGCCTTCTGTTCACTGCATCTTTTCGGTTTTTAAGAGCGCTGGACCCGGTTCCCGGTTCGTGACTACGGGAGGTGTTTGGGAATCGCCGCAGTGAGCACCACTGGGTCTCCGTCAGTGACGAGCACGTCGTCCTCGATCCTGACGCCGCCGAGATGCTTGACCCGGTCGATGCGCTCCCAGTCGACACACTCCGCAAACCGGGCCCGCCGCAGGGGATCGTCGAGCAGTGGTGGGATGAAGTAGAGTCCGGGCTCGATGGTGACGACATAGTGCTCCGCCAGCGGCAGGTCCATCCGGAGTGTCCGCAGGCTCGGCCGCGGATCGCGCGCACGGCCAGGATACAGGCCGCTCGCGTCGCGGACGCCGAGCCCGACCATGTGTCCGATGCCATGCGGGAAAAACAAGGCATGGACTTCGCGGTCGACCAGGTCCTGGGCGTTGCCGCGCATGATGCCGAGGGAGATCAGTCCTTCGGTCATGGCCACCGCACAGGAGAGATGAATGTCCTTCCACTCCCGCCCTGGGCGGCACTGCGCTATGGCGCGCTGCTGCGCAGACAGAACCACGGAGTACAGGTCGCGCTGGAATGCGGTCGCCGACGATCCTGCCAGGAAGGTGCGGGTGACGTCGGCGGTGTATCGGCCGATTTGGGCGCCGGCATCGATCAACACGAAGTCACCGTCTCCGACAGGGCGCGTGGAGGGTGGAAAGTGGAG